>JBIIQD010000361.1:0-3803 GCA_044342265.1 Hydrogenophaga sp.
AAGTCCAGCGGCAAGCGCTCCAGAAATCGGGTGACCGGGCCGACCTGATCCACCGCAAGGCCCAATACCTGCCAGCCTGACGCCGCATGCTGCCGGTAAAACTGATTGATAAGGGGCAACTCTTCCACACAGGGAGGGCACCAGGTGGCCCAGAAGTTCACGATCAAAGGGCGCCCCAGGAATGCCTGCATCGGCAACGCTTGTCCCCTCAGCCCCGGAAACTCACTGGCCCAGAATGCACTCTCGGCCCCAGTCAGCGACGGTCCGGGCTGCAGCCGCCAGGTGGCCAGCCCGGCACCGGCCGCCGCCGCTGCCATCCCCACCCCGGCCATCCACATTCGGCGCGAGCTCATGTATGTACCCATGCTGGGTCACATGACCTCAGCAAAGCCCGCACGCCCGCCAGATCCCCGCGCGGGCGCCTACCCTGGACATCCGGTTTGAGTGCACCCCGCACCGCATCATGGTCCCGCACCAGCAGGTGCAGCAACACCCACTGAGCCAACGGCTCACAGCGCAAGCGCAAGGTCAGCGCGTCCACCGCTTGGCCATGGGCGTCGCTGGCGGTGCCTGGGTGGTATTCCACGCGGTGATTGAGCAAGGCCCATTCGGCCGACTTCGGGTCATCACAGTACAGTTGCATATAGATATCACTGTGGCGGGTGGCTGTCCCGTGCCAGACAGCGCCGCCCAGATGCGGACGAAACTCAGACAGGCGCTCCATCCACACCAGCGCCAGATTGCGCAAGGCCCGAAGCTCTGCAGGTTGAGTCTCTGCACAGAAAATGGCAATGTGCTCGCGCACCGCCGTTTCCAGCAAGTCGTTGTCCGGCAGCGGCGACCGGGACGGCAGGCCCAGAAGCTTGACCGCTTGCCGCTTGGCCATCGCGTACTCCATGCCTTCATCGACCACCAGTCGGGCTGCCACCGCAGCCAGTTCGGCCAGCGCGTCAGTTCGGTGACTTTCCATCGGCAGATTGTGCACTGGGCTGCCACCTAGAATCAGCGCATGCATATTCATATCCTGGGCATTTGTGGCACTTTCATGGGCGGTCTGGCGGCACTGGCCCGCGAGGCCGGGCACCGCGTCACCGGGTGTGATGCAGGCGTCTACCCGCCAATGAGCGATCAGCTGCGCGCCCTGGGCATCGATCTGATCGAGGGTTTTGCAGCCGACCAGATGGCCCTCGAGCCCGATATGTTTGTGGTCGGCAACGTGGTCAGCCGCGCACGGCACAACGACGGTACGCCAAAGTTTCCCTTGATGGAAGCGATCCTGGAAACCGGAGCGTCGTATACCAGCGGACCTCAGTGGCTGGCCGAACACGTGCTCCAGGGTCGCCATGTGCTGGCCGTGGCCGGCACCCACGGCAAAACCACCACCACCTCGATGTTGGCCTGGGTGCTGGAGGCCAATGGCCTACAGCCAGGCTTTCTGGTGGGCGGAGTTCCGATGAATTTCGGAGTCTCGGCGCGCCTGGGCGCGGGCAACACCTTCGTCATCGAAGCCGACGAATACGACACCGCGTTTTTCGACAAGCGCAGCAAATTCGTGCATTACCGCCCCCGTACTGCCGTGCTCAACAACCTGGAGTTCGACCACGCCGACATTTTTGACGACCTCAAGGCCATTGAGCGCCAGTTCCACCACCTGGTGCGCACTGTGCCCGCCAGCGGGCGCCTGGTGGTCAACGGCCTGGAAGAAAGCCTGGAGCGGGTGCTGAACATGGGCCACTGGAGCGAGGTGCGCAGCTTCGGCGCGGCCGTCAGCGACTTCAGCGCTGTGGGAGAACCGCACGCATTTGACGTCCTAGAGCGCGGACAAGCGGTTGCCCAGGTCGAGTGGACGCTCACCGGCGAACACAACTTGCTCAATGCACTCGCCGCGATCGCGGCCGCTCAGCATGTGGGCGTGTCGCCCGCCGATGCGGCACGGGCACTCTCCAGCTTCCAGAATGTGCGCCGTCGCATGGAGCTGCGTGGCACGGTGGCACGCGATGGTGGCGCCATCACGGTCTACGACGATTTTGCCCACCACCCGACCGCCATCCGTACCACGCTAGATGGCCTGCGCCGCCGGTTGGGTCCAGACGGTGGTCGCATCCTCGCGGTGTTCGAGCCACGCAGCAACACCATGAAACTCGGTACGATGAAATCACAGCTGCCATGGAGCCTGGTTTCGGCCGAGCTGGCCTTCTGCCACAGCGGTGGTCTGGACTGGGACGCCTCGCAGGCGCTGGCGCCCATGGGAGCGCGCGCCCAAGTCAGCCAGTCAATGGACGAATTGGTGCAAAAGGTGGCCCAAGCCGCCGCGCCTGGCGACCACATCGTCTGCATGAGCAACGGCGGCTTCGGCGGAATTCACACCCGCCTGCTCAGCGCCCTGGTGGTCTCACCGCCATAGCCCAACGCAGCGTCAACAGCACCATGGCGAAGGCGGTCACTGCCCAGACGAGTGACCGGTCGCCGTTTTCCCCGTCGAGACCCTCAAGGGTGAATGCACCGCTTCGCGCAAGATGCTGGAAGGTGCCACCGAACCCGAGGGGTCTTGACGTGAAGCGAGCTCTGGCTCGACCTGATCAAAGCGCAAGGTCACCATGGAGCGGCGGTTTTCGGCTTCAGCCCGCCGGGCGCTGTCGACATCGGCGGTCAACGCACCACCGTGGTAGAGCGCACCCAGGTTGCGCGTGATTTCCTGTTCGCTGCAACCCGTGCGCTCTAGCAACTGGTCCAACGTGGCCGGGCGGGTCATCAGTTCGCGCATCAGCATCAGATGCGTCTCGTTGAACCAGTGCGCGGGCAGGCGTGGCACACGGCGCAAGTAGATTCGTTGCACCCGGTAACGCGCAGGCAGGACGTTGCGCTGCGTGCGCACCGCGTATCCCCACATCACGCGATACAGCGGCAGCCGGATGAAAGATGGCGGAACGTCCCGCGCCAAGTCCTGGCCATGGCTCCACTCCGCGAGGCTGAGATCGACCGGTCTGGCGGGAATCGACAAGGCGGCTTGCCAGCGCGGGATATCGATCACCGCCAGCAGCTTGCCACCCAAGGTCACGTGAACCACGCTGCCACGTCGGTACTGTTCTATGCGGTTCAAAAGCTCGGCGCCGAGCGCGAACTGGGTCCGCAAAGGTCGCAGCCAAGCCTCGAATCGCTGCAAGCGTTGCCGGACGCTGCTTTCCTGGTCGGACTCGAAGAACTCGGCCGACACAAAGCCCTCAGGCAATGGGGTGGCAAACGCCAGCGGCCGGTCCACCTCGCCGCGGTTGAGTGTCAGACGCTCATCGCTGCCAAACGGATGGCGAATCACCACCTCGTCCCGACCCAGCACTTCCACGGCTTCGCCCGCGATCATCCAGGCATCGGCCAGGTGCGCATCGCAGATGCGCCACAGCGGCCACCCGGCCGGTGACTGGGCCGCCCAGTCCTGCAGGCGCAATCCCACCGGCTCGGCAAAGCCCAACAAACCAAGACCCAAAACCGGCTGCTCCACGCAAGCTCCCAGATATTCCCGACGACGCTACCCTTGGGGCCAGTACCCACAGCGAGCCATTAGAACATCGACAAAATCAGGCACCCCTTCAGCCCCCCCGATCAGCGGCGCGCGCGTTGCTTGGCCACTGCGGTCGACAGAATCTCCAGCGACTGCAAGGAATCGCTCCAACCCAGGCAAGCGTCAGTAATGCTCTGGCCGTAAGTCAGTTTGTTTACATCGTCTTTGCCTGGCGAAAACTTCTGGGCGCCCGCCTCAATGTGGCTTTCGATCATCACGCCAAACACGCTCTTGGACCCGGAGGCAA
>JBIIQD010000362.1:0-3801 GCA_044342265.1 Hydrogenophaga sp.
ATCAACCCTGCGACGTCTGCCAGCCTTGCGACAGGGGAGTGGCACGCCGTGCAATTAGGATCGGGGGTTGGCCCGCCGGGGCACGCACCGGCCAGGGTCCGTTTCAGGTGTTGTGGCGCAGCCACGCGTCTGCCCCGCCCTCAGAACCCTTCGTCCCGTGGATTTCGAAACGCTCTCCCGCCACACCCCCATGATGCAGCAGTACCTGGCCCTCAAGGCCGGGCACCCGGACACGCTGCTGTTCTACCGGATGGGCGACTTCTACGAAATGTTCTACGCCGATGCCGAAAAGGCAGCACGGCTGCTGGACATCACGCTGACGCAACGTGGCCAGTCGGCTGGTGAACCCGTGGTCATGGCCGGAGTGCCTTTTCACTCGGTCGAGAACTACCTGGCGCGCCTGATCAAGCTGGGCGAGTCGGTCGCAATCTGTGAACAGGTCGGTGATGTTGCCACCGCCAAAGGCCCGGTTGAACGCAAGGTGGTGCGCGTGGTCACGCCGGGCACGCTGACCGACACCGCGCTGCTGTCGGACAAGAGCGAGGCGATCGTGATGGCGGTGCACCCTGGCGCCCGCATGGGTCTGGGCCTGGCCTGGCTGTCGGTCACACAGGGCATCGTGTTCCTGACGCAGTGCGGCAGCGACGAACTGGCCGACTGGATCGCCCGCGTCGGGCCGGGAGAAGTGATCTACAGCGCCGAGGTCACGCCAACGTTCGAGAGATCACTGCAGCAACTGACGGCGCAGCCGCTGCCCAGCGGCCAGCGCTGTGTGGCGGTGGTGCGGGCCGCCTGGGCTTTCGACGCAAGTCTGGGCGAGCGCAAGCTGCTCGAACAATTGCAGGCTGCCAGCCTGGCTGCCTGGGATGCGCAGGGTCTGCAGGACGCGCACGCCGCCGCCGCCGCGCTGCTGGCCTACGCCGAACACACGCAAGGTCGTGCGCTGACCCATGTCAGCAGCGTTCAGGTCGCGCGCAGTGACGAGCTGATTGATCTGCCTGTCAACACCCGACGCAACCTCGAACTCACCCACACCTTGCGCGGCGAGACCAGCCCCACGCTGTTCTCGCTGCTCGACACCTGCCACACGGGCATGGGCAGTCGCGCCTTGCGCAGCTGGCTGCACGAGCCGCGTCGCGAGCGCACTCAGGCACGCGAGCGGCTGGCCGCGATTGGTCTGCTGCGCGGAGGCAAGACCTCACCGCTGTGGAACACCTTGCGCACCGAACTCAAAGGCGCGAGCGATGTCGAGCGCATCACTGCCCGTATCGCGCTGCGCCAGGTGCGTCCGCGCGAACTGGTGGGCCTGACACAGACACTGTCGCGCTCATTGCAACTCTCGCGAGTCCTGACCGCTGGCCTGGGCTCCATGCCTGCGGGGTTGCTGCAGCGCATGGCCACCGAGCTGATGCCACCGCCCGGCTGCGCCGAGCTGCTGTCGCAAACGATCCAGCCAGATCCCTCCACGCTGGTGCGTGACGGCGGCGTGATCGCCGACGGCGTCGATGCCGAGCTGGACGAGCTGCGCGGCATACAGACCAACTGCGACGGCTTCCTCATTGAGCTGGAAACCAAAGAGCGCGCCCGCACCGGCATCGCCAACCTGCGGGTGCAGTTCAACAAGGTGCACGGCTTCTACATCGAGGTCACGCAGGGCCAGATCGACAAGGTGCCGGAGGACTACCGTCGCCGTCAGACGCTCAAAAACGCCGAGCGGTTCATCACGCCCGAGCTCAAGGCCTTTGAAGACAAGGCACTGTCGGCGCAAGACCGGGCGCTGGCGCGCGAAAAGCATCTTTACGAATGCCTGCTCGACGAACTCCAGGCGTGGATCAACCCACTGACCAAGCTGGCCCGCGCCATGGCGTCGCTGGATGTGCTGTGCGCGCTGACCGAGCGCTCGTTGACACTGAACTGGAACGAGCCGACCTTTGCGCCCGAGCCCTGCATCGAGATCCGTGGTGGACGACATCCTGTTGTCGAAGCACGGCTCAATGAAATGCACGGACAAGGCGCTGCGACTGGCGGTGGCGCCAACTTCATCGCCAACGACACGGTGCTCGGCGGAAGACAGCGCATGCAGGTCATCACCGGCCCCAACATGGGCGGCAAGAGCACCTACATGCGCCAGGTCGCGGTCATCGCGTTGCTCGCTTCAATGGGCAGCTATGTGCCCGCCGCTGCCTGCCGACTGGGACCCATCGACGCCATCCACACCCGCATTGGTGCCGCCGACGACCTGGCCAACGCCCAATCCACCTTCATGGTCGAGATGACCGAAGCGGCGCAAATTCTGCACGCTGCAACCTCCGAAAGCCTGGTGCTCATGGACGAAATCGGTCGCGGCACCTCGACCTTTGATGGCCTGGCGCTGGCTGGTGGCATCGCCGCCCACCTGCACGACAAGGCGCGCTGTTTCACCCTGTTCGCCACCCACTATTTCGAGCTGACCGAATTCCCGGCCAGCCACCACGGCGCGGTCAACGTGCACGTGAGCGCAGTCGAGAGCGGCGGCCCATCGAAGAATGGTGGCGGTATCGTCTTCCTGCACCAGATCGAGCCCGGTCCGGCCAGCCGCAGCTACGGCATTCAGGTCGCGCGCCTGGCGGGTGTGCCCGCGGCAGTGGTGCAGCACGCCCGTCACGCGCTGGCCGCACTGGAAAGTCAGAGCGAACAAAGCCGCAGCCAGGTGGATCTGTTCGCCCCGCCACCATCGGCCCCAGAACCTGAAACACCACCCGTGGTCGCCGCACTGGCCGCCATTGACCCCGATTCGCTGAGCCCGCGCGAGGCGCTGGACCAGCTCTACGCTCTCAAAAAACTCTCTCAAACACCATGACTTACTGCGTCGCTGTCAAACTCAACGCCGGCCTGGTCTTCCTGTCCGACTCACGCACCAACGCGGGCCTGGACCAGATCAGCACCTTCCGCAAGATGATCGTCTACGAGAAGCCGGGCGAGCGCTTCATGTGTCTGCTCTCGGCCGGTAACCTCTCAATCTCTCAGTCGATCCGCGAGATCCTGCAGGTCGAGCAGATCGAAGACCACGAAGGCGGCGACGCGATCACGATCTGGAACGCCAAGAGCATGTTTGACGCCGCCCGCGTGCTCGGTGCTGCAGTCCGCCATGTCTATGAGCGCGACGGCGAATCGCTCAATCGCGCCGGCGTGGATTTCAACGTCTCCATGATCTTCGGTGGTCAGATCCAGGGTGAGGGCATGCGGCTGTTTCAGGTCTACTCGGCCGGCAACTTCATCGAAGCCACAGCCGAGACACCTTTCTTCCAGGTCGGCGAATCCAAGTACGGCAAACCCGTGCTCGACCGCGTGATCACGCCTGCCACACCACTGGACGAGGCTGCCAAATGCGTGCTGGTGTCAATGGACAGCACGCTCAAATCCAATCTCTCTGTGGGCCTGCCACTGGACATGGTGGTTTACGAGGCCAACCAGCTGCAGACCGACAAGATCACCTGCATCGACGAAAACAATCCCTATTTCCGCATGGTGCACAGCACCTGGGGCCAGAAGCTGCGTGAAGTGTTCGACAGCATCGAAGACCCGACCTGGGACGGCGCGCACACCGAAGTGCCGCTCATTTGCAACACAGCGCGCAGCCAGCCTTTGCGCAAGATCACCAATGCCAAAGAAAAGTTGATCTGATCAGGCCATGTCCCTGATCGTTTTTTCGCACGCCAACAGCTTCCCGGCCAGCACCTACGGCATGCTGTTCAAATCGCTGCGCGCACGTGGCCACACCGTTCGCGCCGTGGAAAAGTTTGGTCACGACCCGAAGTACCC
>JBIIQD010000363.1:0-3798 GCA_044342265.1 Hydrogenophaga sp.
CGCAGCAAGCTGGGGGACGAGCGCACAGACGCCGGCTTCATCCACACGGTATGGGGCGTGGGCTACCGGTTCGAGGCCAACACATGAAGCAGGCGCGTCAGAGCCAACCGGTCCCCGTCTGGCGGCGCCTTCATGTGCGGGCAGCGCTGCTGACAGCCCCGTTGATGTCGCTGCTGGGCATTTGCATGTACCTGCTGCTCCAGCAGTTCAGCGCCCAGAACGCCCTGGAGGCGACCCAACGCATGAACCTGGGCTTGGCTCAGTACGTGGTTGAGCATCAGGAACCGGGCCTGCTGAATGAGCGAGGACTCCCAGACAGCTCCCGTGTGCAGGAGCTGAGCATGAACGTCATGAAGATCAATCCTTCGGCCGAGGTGTACTTTCTGGATCCCCAAGGCAAGGTGTTGGCCCACGCGCTGGAAGGTCTGAAAGATGTGGACCCGATCGGCACCCTGGTTGACTTGCAGCCCATTGAGCGCCTGCTGAAAACCTCATCAGGCGCCGCGCCCAGCCTGCCGCTCAAGGGAAGCAACCCCCTGTCGCGGGACCAGACAACCATCTTTTCTGTGGCGCCGCTGCGGGCTGGCGATGGCAGCCTGGCCAGCTATCTCTACATCGTCCTGAACAGCCGTTTGGCGCAGTCCGAATCCGCCAACCTGGCGAACTCCCGCACCCTGCAAGCCATGGCGCTGGCGGCAGCAGCGGTCTCGATACTAGCCGCCCTGGTGTTGTGGCTGGCGTGGCGCCATCTGACCCGGCCACTGCGCCAGCTCACCGACGAGCTGTGCACATTCCGCGGTGAAGGCAGCGTGCCTGACGACGCGAGCCAGGGTGACGAGATCGGCATGTTGCGTGGGTCGGTCCGCGACATGCAAAAACGCATTGCGCAACAGTTCAGGCACCTTGAAGACAGCGACCGCCAACGGCGCGAGCTGGTGAGCAACATTTCGCACGACTTGCGAACGCCACTGTCCAATGTCCGCGGCTATGTGGAGACGGTCATGCTGCGCGGCGACAGCATCGACACCCCATCCAGAACCCAACATCTGCGCACAGCACTGCGCCATGCGGACTTGCTGGGCAAACGGATTGCTGACCTTTTTGAGCTGTCCAAACTTGATGCAGGCCGCGTCGCACCACATACCGAGGTGTTCTGCCTGGCTGAACTGCTGCAAGACGTGGTGCAAAACTACCGGCTGGTGGCTCAACAGCGCGGTGTGACGGTGCAGCTGAGCACCGGCAGCCATGGAAAAGCCAAGGTGCTGGCCGACATTGCAATGATCGAGCGTGTCTTGCAGAACCTGGTCGACAACGCGTTGCGCCACACACCGGCGGGCGGCGTCGTGAGCCTGGGCCTCGAAAACCGGGGCGAATTCATGGAAGTCAGCGTCAGCGATACCGGCCAAGGCATCAAAAGCGAGCACCTGCCGCACATCTTCGAGCGCTATTGGCGTGCGGCCAATGTGGACGACCACGCCGCCAGCACCAGCTCAGGTCTTGGCCTGGCCATCGTCAAACGCATTCTCGATCTGCACGGCAGCGCGGTTCATGTGCACTCCGAGCTCATGCGCGGCACACGATTTGGTTTTGTGCTCCCGCAGGCGGCTTGAACGAAGCCATGGGCACACGCGACAGATGGGGTCTGACCCGTTGATTCTGGCAATCTGTTTGCTCGGAGCCCGCGCTGTATGGCGACAAAAGATTCAGCGGGCACCTGCCGATGTCTGATCTCGCCCAGACTGGTTGAATTGACCACAGAAGCAGGAGTTAAACCGCCTTTTCCGATGGGTTGTGCCGTGGTAGCCTGTTTGCATTGAACAGTACAGCGTCCCTGCCTGGCTCAGCCGGGTGCGCTTTGAGTGCACCCACGCCTCGGTCACTGGGCCCGACGCCCACCATGCCCTCCCTGTCAAACCCCGCCTTACTGCAAAGCATCATCGACCACCTGCCCAGCGGGGTGACGATGTTTGATGCCGAACAGCGCATGGTCGCTTGCAACCGGCAGTTGCGCCAGTTGCTGGATTTTCCCGACGAGCTGTTCGAGCCCACGCTGCCGACCCTGTACGACCTGGCACTGTTCAATGCCCGGCGCGGCGAGTACGGGCCCGGTGATCCCCATCAGCAGGCCCTCGAGCTGTGCGAGCGCGCGGGTACGCGCCAGCCCCATGTCTTCGAGCGGCAACGTCCCGATGGCACCGTGATCGAGGTCCGGGGCACCCCTTTGCCCACAGGCGAATTCGTCTCGATCTACACCGACATCACCGACCGCAAGCGTGCCGAGCAGGAAGCCCGTCGCCTGGCGGTGTACCTCGACGCGGTGATCAACGCGCTGCCCCAGGGCGTGACCGTGATCGATGAAAACCTCGTCATCCGGCTCTGGAACCGCAGTTTCGAACAATTGCTGGACCTGCCACCGGGTCTCATGAAACCCGGCGTGACCTTTGAAGAGGTCACCCGCAACAACGCCGAGCGCGGGGAATATGGCGAGGTCGACATCGAGACCAAGGTGCGCGAGTCGGCCGAGCTGGCCCGGCGCTTCCTGCCCCACCGGCTCATCCGGCAGCGCCCGGACGGAACGACCCTGGAGATCCAGGGCAGCGCGCTGGAGGTCGACGGCCGGATCAACGGCTTTGTCACGACCTACACCGACATCACCCAGCTGCGCGAGACCCAGGGCGCGCTTGAGCGGCTCAACACCGAGCTGGACCAGCGGGTGACCGATCGCACCCGTGAGCTGCAGAACCTCAACAGAGACCTGGAGTCCTTCACCTACTCGGTGTCGCACGACCTGCGCACACCTCTGCGCAGCATTGAGGGCTTTGCCGCCATCCTGACCGAGACCGAGGCCGACCGGCTGACCGGCCAGGGTCGGGAGTCGCTCGATCGCATCCGCAACAATGCCGGGAAGATGGGCGGCCTCATCAACGATCTGCTGGCGATGGCGCAGCAAAGCCGCGTCGAGCTGAACATCCAGCCGGTCAACCTGAGCGAACTGGCCCGGTCAGTGTCCAGCGAACTGCAGCGCACAGACAGATCACGACAGGCCGACTGGCGCATCCAGGATGGCATCTGGGTGCATGCCGACCCGGCGCTGATGCTGATCATGATGCAGAACCTGCTGGGCAATGCCTGGAAGTACACCGGGCGCTGCGAGCAGGCTGTGATCGAGGTGCTGCGGGCCGAGGGCACGGACACCTCGACCGACGTGGTGGTGAGGGACAACGGCGCGGGGTTCGACATGAAGTACGCCGAGCAGCTGTTCCAGCCCTTCAAGCGCCTGCACCGGCCCGACGAGTTCGAGGGCACGGGCATCGGCCTGGCGATCGTGCACCGCATCGTGCTGCGCCATGACGGCCAAATCGCGGGAGAAGGCGAAGTGGGCCAAGGCGCCGCGTTCCGTTTCAGCCTGCCCCGCGCCATGCTGACACCCCACATGCTGTGAGGTCATCGGTCATTTCAGGACGGACCTTGAGGGTCATCCGATCTTGGGCCAGCGCTTCAGGAGGCGATGTACGACTCCAGTTGCGCAATGGTCTGCTCGTGTTCTTCCAGCAGGTCATCCATGATGTCGCGGATGGAGATCATGCCCAACACCTTGTCGCCGTCCACCACGGGTAGGTGCCGGAACTTCTTCTCGCGCATGAGCGCCATGCACTCGCGGGTGCCGGTCTTGGGCGTCACGACCATCACGTTGCTGGTCATGATGCTGCTCACCAGCGTGTCTTTGGAATTCTTGCTTTGCAGCGCGACCTTGCGGGTGTAGTCGCGCTCGGAGATCACGCCCACCAGCTTCTCCCC
>JBIIQD010000364.1:0-3789 GCA_044342265.1 Hydrogenophaga sp.
GCGCGCGCCGATGCAGCGCATGGCCGATCAGGTGGCCGGCTACTTCGTGGTCAGCGTCGTCGCCATCTCCATCCTGACCCTCTTCGCCTGGGGTTTCTTCGGTCCCTCGTCGGGCGGTGAATCGAGCTGGATCCATGGCTTGATCAATGCGGTCGCGGTGCTCATCGTGGCCTGCCCCTGCGCTTTGGGGCTGGCAACGCCGATGTCGATCATGGTCGCCACTGGCAAGGCGGCCACCCAGGGTGTGCTGTTCCGCGACGCTGCGGCCATAGAAAACTTCCGCAAGGTGGACACGCTCATCGTTGACAAGACGGGCACGCTGACCGAAGGCAAGCCGCGCTTCGACCGCGTGGTCGCCAGCCCCGGGTTCACCGAGGACGAGGTGCTGCGACTGGCCGCCAGCCTCGACCAGGGCAGCGAACACCCGCTGGCGCATGCCTTGGTGGCGGCGGCGCTGGAACGCAGGCTCGTCCTCGGCAAGGCCGAAGGATTCGAGTCGGGCACAGGCGTCGGCGTGCGTGGCAGCGTTGATGGCGAGAAGCTGGCACTGGGCAACACGGCGCTGATGGAACAGAGCGGCGTGGCCGTCGATTCGCTGAAAGACCAGGCCGAGGCCCTGAGGGCCGAAGGCGCCAGTGTGATGGCACTGGCCGTGGACGGCCAGCTGGCTGGCCTGCTGGCGGTGTCCGACCCCATCAAGGCCAGTACCGCCGAGGCGCTGGCAGCACTGAAGGCCTCGGGTCTGCGCGTGATCATGGCCACCGGTGACGGTCTGACCACGGCCCAAGCCATTGCGTCGCGCCTGGGCATCGACGAAGTGCACGGCGGCGTCAAGCCTGAAGACAAGCTGGCGCTGGTGACCAAGTTGCAGAGCGAAGGCCGCATCGTGGCGATGGCCGGCGACGGCATCAACGATGCGCCCGCACTCGCCAAGGCCGATGTCGGCGTGGCGATGGGGACGGGCACCGACGTCGCCATGAACAGCGCGCAGGTGACGCTGGTCAAGGGGGATCTGCGGGGCATCGCCCAAGCCCGTGCCCTCTCAAACGAGACGGTGTCGAACATGAAGCAAAACCTGGCATTTGCCTTCGTCTACAACGCGCTCGGCATCCCGTTGGCGGCAGGCGTCCTGTACCCGTTCACGGGCTGGCTGCTGTCACCCATGATCGCGGCGTTGGCGATGAGCCTGAGTTCGGTGTCCGTCATCGGCAATGCGCTGCGGCTTCGCCACGCTCGGGTGGAGCCCACCGCCCGGTAGCTGTGCTGGCCAAACCACTCGACCTGACCTGCGAGTTCGTCGTGGCCCAAGTTCGGCCAAGTGTTTACTTGACCTGCCCCCCAACAGCCCAACCCGTGCCCGTTCCATCGAGGTGTCCATGGGGTCTCAGATCCGTTGCAGGTCGCAGGACCAAAATACCGTCATGGGGTCTCACGGTATCGCTACAGGCCTGCCAGCTTAGGTGCCCGGATACTGTGAGGTCAACCGCCAGAACGCCTGGGACGTCCTGGCATTCGATGGGACGTCGCGGGACGCTAAGTCCTCGTCCCTAAAGGGAAATCGGGTTTTCCTGGGATGTTCCGAAACACCCTAGGACGATCCTGACTCATTCCCACTCGATGGTCGCGGGCGGTTTGCTGGACACGTCGTAGGTCACGCGGTTGATGCCGCGCACCTCGTTGATGATTCGGCTGGACACCTTCTTGAGCAGCGCGTACGGCAGTTCCGCCCAGTCGGCGGTCATGAAGTCGCTGGTCTGCACCGCGCGCAGCGCCACCACGTAGTCGTAGGTGCGGCCGTCGCCCATCACGCCCACGCTCTTGACCGGCAGGAACACGGTGAAGGCCTGACTGGTCAGGTCGTACCAGCTCTTGCCGCTCGGGTGGTCGATGGTCGAGCGCAGTTCTTCGATGAAAATCGCGTCGGCCCGGCGCAGCAGGTCGGCGTATTCCTTTTTCACTTCGCCCAGGATGCGCACGCCCAGGCCCGGGCCGGGGAACGGGTGGCGGTAGACCATGTCGTGCGGCAGGCCAAGTGCCACGCCGAGTTCGCGCACCTCGTCCTTGAACAAATCGCGCAGCGGCTCCAGCAGTTTCAGGCCCAGCTGCTCGGGCAGGCCGCCCACGTTGTGGTGGCTCTTGATGGTGACCGCTTTCTTGCTCTTGGCGCCGCCGGATTCGATCACGTCCGGATAAATAGTGCCTTGCGCCAACCACTTGGCGCCCTTTGTTGATGCACCACTTGAAGTGAGTTTGGCCGCTTCGGCTTTGAAAACTTCAACGAATTCGCGGCCGATGATCTTGCGTTTGGCTTCCGGCTCGCTCACGCCAGCCAGGTGGCCGAGGAACTGGTCGGCCGCGTCCACCCGGATTACCTTGGCGTGCAGCTTGCCGACAAACATGTCCATCACCATGTCGCCCTCGTGCAGGCGCAACAGGCCGTGGTCGACGAACACGCAGGTCAGCTGGTCGCCGATGGCGCGGTGGATCAGAGCCGCGGCGACCGACGAATCGACGCCACCCGACAGGCCCAGGATGACCTCTTCGTCGCCCACCTGCTCCCGGATTTTCTGCACCGCTTCTTCGATGTGGTCGCGCATCACCCAGTCGGGCCGCGTGCCGCAGATCTCCAGCACGAAGCGCTCCAGCAGCGCCCTACCCTGCACCGTGTGCGTCACCTCGGGGTGGAACTGCACCGCGTAGTAGCCGCGCGATTCATCGGCCATGCCGGCGATGGGGCAGGCGTCGGTGCTGGCCATGAGCTTGAAGCCCGGCGGCATCTCGGTGACCTTGTCGCCATGGCTCATCCAGACCTTGAGCATGCCGTGGCCTTCGGGGGTGTGGAAGTCCTCGATGCCTTTGAGCAGCGCGGTATGGCCACGGGCGCGGACCTCGGCGTAACCGAACTCGCGGTGGGTGGAAGGTTCGACCTGTCCGCCCAACTGGACTGTCATGGTGAACATGCCGTAGCAGATCCCCAGCACTGGCAGTCCGAGTTCGAAAACGGCTTGCGGGGCGCGCAAGTCCTGCTCTTCATAAGTGCTGGCGTGGCTCCCCGAGAGGATCACGCCCTTGAGGCGGCCATCGGCGGCGAACTCACGCACCCAGTCGCTGCTCACGTCACAAGGGTGCACCTCGCAGTACACATGCGCTTCACGCACACGGCGAGCAATCAGCTGGGTAACCTGGGAACCGAAGTCGAGAATGAGAACTTTATCGTGTGTCATGGGCAGTGTGTGCGGCGCGCTTCATACGAGTTGCCGGAGTGAGAATTGCATGATCGTAGCCGCTGGTAAGAATCGCATCGAAGCAAGTTCCGACGTCTCGAAAATGAAAGTGAGATATCACCACTCACCTGGCGCTTTTGAGCCCTCGCGAAGCAGTCTTGGGGCAAGATTTCGAGCTGTGAGCAAGCAAGGCAGCAAGACAGGAACACTTCACCACTTTCATAGCGTCTCGCCGCGAGCGAGCTGCTTGGCTTCGTCCAACATGGAAGCGCTTCCGTAGCGTTCGAGCAATTTCAGGGTGATCAAAGCGGTAGGCTTGCTCAGCCAAAGCGGGGACTTCTTGAGGAAGCCGAAGTCGCGTTCGGGCAACGACCAAGTGGGCAGCGCATAGGCAGGCCCCGTGGCTGCCGTTGCCCAGAGGATAAAGCTTCGAAGAGTTTCTGGATCAGACTGGGTGTCTGGCTGGTTAACCAGCGACAGCTGCCTCTGACGCAACTCCACGTCTTCCGGGATGATCAAGTGGGCGGCCAACTCGCTCAGACTTGCGGTGTTCATCTGCTGCAGG
>JBIIQD010000365.1:0-3785 GCA_044342265.1 Hydrogenophaga sp.
CCCTGGCCGCCGGTCAGCGCCATGACGTCGTCGGCGAAGGCCAGTGAGCGCGAGTCCAGCACATGGTCGACGCCGTACAGGCGCAGCAGGCGGCGTTTCTCGTCGTTGCCTGCCGTGCCGAACACGACCGCGCCGCGCAGCTTGGCGATCTGCACCGCCGCCAGGCCCACGCCACCGGCCGCGCCGTGGATCAGCACCCGCTCGCCCGGCTCCAGTCGCGCGAGGTGCATCAACGCGTACTGCGCGGTCAGGAAGGCGGTGGGCAAAGTGGCTGCAGCCGCCCAGTCCATGCCCTCGGGCATCTTCGACACCGCGCCCGCCGAGGTGGTGACGTGGCTGGCAAAGCAGCCGCTGGCAAAACCGATCACACGGTCGCCCACGGCGACGTGGCTCACACCCTCGCCCACGGCCACGACTTCACCGGCGCATTCCATGCCGATGGTGGAGCCCGAGAAGCCGTCTTCCACCGCCTCTTCGGGCAGCATGTTCATGGCCCAGAGGACATCTCGGAAATTGAGACCGGCGGCGCGCACCGCCAGCTCTACTTCGCCCGCGCCGGGCGCGTGGCGCTCGGCCGCTTGCAGCCTGAGCGCGTCCAGCCCGCCTTGCTGCGCGGCCATCAGGCGCACGCCCATGCCTTTTGCCGACCCTGCACTCACCAAAGGCAGTGAACGCGCGGCGGCGCCGATGTCGGCCAGACTGCTGCCCTCCAGACGATGCACCCAGCGGTTCGTGTGATCGAGCATCACCTCAGTTTCGCCATCGTCCTTCAGCATCTCTGCGGCCAGGCGTTGGGCGAGCGCCCCGTCGACCTCGGCGTGCAGGTCGATCATCTTGGGCGCGAAGTCCGAGTGCTCGTTGGACAGCACCCGCGTCAGGCCCCAGACCGGCGACTGCGCCGGGTCCATGTCTGCGCCCAGGTTCGGGCCCGGCGTCGCGCCGCGCGTGACCACCACCAGCTTCGGTTTCGCCAGGCTGCCGGCGTCTTCGCGTTGCTGCGTCTGGGCCAGTGAGATCAGTGGCAGGCAGCGCAGCGGTTGCACGGAGATCGGCAGCTCGTCCTGCGCGGTGAGTCCGGCCAGATGCACGATGACCTGGGTTGGTTGCGTGAGCTGGGCAGCGAAGCCGGCGCTGTCGTCAGCGCGCAGGCCTTCGGTCGCTGCACCGGCATCGGCATACACCGACACGCTGCGCACGCGCTGACCCAGCTGTTCCAGCGCTTTGGCGAGTTCACTGCCAAAGGCCTGACCCGGTGCGGTGGTGTCCACCAGCAGCAGCCAGTCGCGAGCCTTGGGCAGCTCGCCCAGCGGTGATGGACGCGGCGTGGTCGATGCCTGCAGGCCGCGCTGGCCACACAGCAGACTCAGGCTGCCGCGCTCGGCGCAGACGGTGTGCTGCCAGCCGGCGGCACCGAGCAAGACGGTCCAGTCGCTGGCGCTGTGCAGCGGTGACGCGTCGTCGCGCCACCATGTGGGCACCTGGCCGAACACCAGGGTCGGCAGGCGCGCCGGGGTCGGTGCCAACAGCATCAACCAGCCGCCGGGGGCCATCAGCGCCTGGGCGCGGAGCAGCGCGGTCGCGGGCGGCAGTGCGCTGGCCACCAGACCGTCGCCACAGACCACCAGATCGAAGTTCTCCGCTTGCGTGGCCACGGCAGCTTCGTCGCTGAGGTCCAGTTGCAACGTGTGGACCACAACCGACTTTGAAAAGCGTTGAGCCAGCCGTTCGACGACCTGCGCGTCGCGGTCGCTGGCGGTGTATTCGGTGCGCAGCGTGGGCAGCACCGGCAGCAGGCTGGCGGTGAGGCCGCCCAGCCCTGTGTGCAGCTCCAGCACCCGCAGCGGGCGCCCGGTCGGCCATTGGGCCACCAGCTCACCCAGCGCCTGCGCGGCCAGGGCGTGTGCCGCGGCGCTGAAGGGTGCGCTGTCCAGCAGCGTCTCGAAAGCGGGGTGGCTGCGCTCGGCCAGCGGGCCGACGGGCTGGGCCTCGCCGGTCAGCAGCGCGTGCAGTCGCTCGCCCGCCTGCGCCAGCAGCATCAGCTCGGCCACGTGGCCGGGCGCGTCGAGCAGGAGTTGTTGCCACAGCGCCGACGCGACCGGCGTGTTCTTGTCGGTCCACAAAAGACCATCGTCGTGCTCGCGCAGCCAGCCCTCGTCGCAGGCCATGGCCACCAGCGCGTTGAACATCGACTTCATCTCGGGCAGTACCTTGGCGCGCCGCTGCAGTGCGGGTGCGCCAAAGGCTTCGCTCGCCTCCAAACCGGCCTGTTGGTGCAGTTGGCGCAAAGCGGCGGCGGCGTAGGCTGCGGCCAGTTCGGACAGTGTCTTGTCGGTGGCGCTGGAAGCGGGCGCCATTGCGTTGGCGAGGGCGGTCAGCTGGTCGGGCCGGGGCAGGCCGATAGCGTGGCCAGGCAGCGCTGTGGCCGCTGGGTCTGGGCGCCAGCGGTCGGCCAGGCGCATCGCCTCTTTGGCGCCGAAGTCCACCTTCTGGAAACGCGCGCCTTCCAGGGTCATCACGCATTCGCCGGCTTCGTTGCGCAGGATCATTTCGGCCTGGCCCGAGCGCTCGCTGTCGCGCAGCAGGCGGGTCTCGCAGAACAGGCGGCGCGGCAGCGGCGCAAAGCAGCGCAGGCGCTCCACGCGAACCGGAATGTAGGAACATGTGCGCGCTTCGCGCTGAGCCAGCACCGGGATCAGCACTTGCAACACGCCGTCGAGCAGGGTCGGGTGGCTGCGGTAGGCGTCCAGCGCCTGGTCCACGCCATCGGGCAATTCGATCCAGGCAGCAGCCATGCGCAGCGGGTCTTCGCCCAGCGTGAGTCGGATGTCCTTCACGCTCTGGAACGCCGGGCCATAGAACATGCCGCGCCGGTTGGCGCCCGCGTAGTGCTCCCCGGCCGCCATGCCAAGCGGCAGGCTGTCCCACAGGGCCTGTATGTCAATCGCGGCTGGCCGGTGCGAGGGCTCGGCCAGGGTCACGCGGCCGCGCGAGTGCAGGGTGGCGTTGTCGGCGGTTCGGGTGGCCGTGCGGCTGTTGATCTCGAAGGTGCCGTCGGCATCGACCCGGCATTGCAACACGGGCGTGCCGCCCTGAGGAATCACCATGGGCTTGAGGAATTCGACGCCTTCGACCTGCGCCGGTGCGTCGCCCAGCATCTGGGTTGCAGCGGCCAGCGCGATCTCGATGTAGCCCGCGCCGGGGAACACGATGGAATCCTGGATCACGTGATCAGCCAGGTAGGGCAGCATGCCCAGATCGGGCAGCGATTCCCAGACCGTGCCGCCAGCCGTGGTGCGCCAGCCCAGCAATGGGTGGTCGCGGTGGGTGGCTGGGCGCTGGTCGGGCAGAGGGTGCTCGCCGCGCCAATGGCGCACGCGCTGCCAGGGGTAGGCGGGCAAGGCGACGCGCCGGGCGGGCTCGAGCGTGAGTGCGCGGGGGTCGCCCAGGCCATTGGCGTAGGCCGATGCGATGGTCTGACGCAGCAGCGCGGTGTCCGGTTCGCCTGCGCCGTCGTTCTTGGGGCGGCGCAGCGTGGTCAGCACGGTGGCCTGTGCGGCGCGGGCCTTGGCGTTTTGCACCAGGTAGTCGCGCAGCACCGGATGTGGGCCGATCTCGATGAAACCGGTGATCTTCATGTCGTCGATCAGGTGGGTGACCCCCGCCTGGAAGGCGACGGGCCGGCGAATGTTGTGCCACCAGTAGTCGGCGTTGAGGGATTCGCCGTCAATGCGGCGTCCTTCGACAGTGGACACAAACGGCAGCTCGCAGGCACCGGGTTGCAGACC
>JBIIQD010000366.1:0-3782 GCA_044342265.1 Hydrogenophaga sp.
ATGTGCCAGAGATAGTCAACGATGCGCGCCCCCCAGGTCAGTTCTTCCCAATTCGAAGAGGTCAGCCCTCGAAGCGGAAACCACTGCAATTGCCCGCCAAAAATCACCAGCAGCGCCACGCCCAGCACAAAACCTGGAATCGCATAGCCCACCAGCACCAGCAGCGTCGTCACCAGGTCAAAGCGAGAGCCCGCTCGCACCGCCTTGGCCACGCCCAGCGGCACCGCCACCAGATAGCTGATGAAGAACGTCCACAGGCCCAGGCTCACCGACACTGGCAGCTTCTCGATGATCAGTTGCGAAACCGCCTTGTTTTGGAAGAAGCTGGTACCCAGATCGAAGCGCGCGAACTGGCCCAGCATCTGGAAGAAGCGCTCGTGGGCCGGCTTGTCGAAGCCGTACAGCGCCTTGATCTGCTCCAGCCGTTTCGGATCAACCCCCTGCGCGCCCCGGTACACCGAGCCGCCTTCTGCACCGGTGCCCCCCGCCGTTCGCGCTTCGGCAAGGTACTGTTCCACTGGCCCGCCGGGCACGAACTGGATCACGACGAACGTCAGCAGCAGCACCCCGAACAGCGTCGGGATCATCAGCAGCAATCGCTTGAGGATGTAGGACCACATGCGGTTCAAGCCTTGGTGTGCAACAACGTGCTGCCACCAGACCAGCAAACTCCGTGGAACCGGCTTCTCCGGGCCACAGGTGCTGCCCCCTGGAGGGGGTGACGCGCGCAGCCTGGCGCGGAGGTGTTCATGGTTTGCTCCACCAGGTGTCGATCGCCCAGTCTTCTCCGGCGGCATAAGGCGGCATGGCCTCGGGACGGGCCAGGCGCCAACTGTTGTAGACCATGCGGTGCGTGCTGGCCGACCATTGGGGGATGAGGAAGTGGCTGTGAGTGATGACCCGCTCCAGCGAGCGGCAGGCAGCGATGAAGTCAGCGGGTGTATCGGCGCCAATCATGCGTGCGATCATGGCATCGACGGCTGGGCTCTTGACACCTGCCATATTGCTCGAATCCTCGGTGTCTGCAGCCTTGCTACCAAACAGATCGGCATACTCTGGACCAGGGTTGTGTGTACCGCCAAAAGCCAGCGTGGTGATGTCGAACTTGAACGTGCGCAAGCGTTGCTGATACAGCGCGTAGTCAACGGGGCGAAAGTTCATCTCTATGCCCAGCTTGGCCAGGTTGCGAGACCAGGGCGTCACGGTGCGCGCGCCGGCTTCCTGACTGTCCAGGTACTCCAGCACCATCGCCTCACCTTTGGCATTGCGCAGCGCACCGTCGCGCACCGTCCAGCCTGCCTCGCGAAGCAGAGCCTGCGCCTTGCGCAGATTGCCACGCAGTGATTCGCTGCCATCAGTGCGCGGGGGTCGGAAAGCAGTCTCAAACACCTCAGGCGCGAGCTGTTGCCGCCACGGGTTCAACAAGGACGCCTCCAAAGGCCCAGGCAGGCCATCGGCCGCGCACTCGGTGTTGCCGAAAAGGCCCTGAACCCTCTGATAGGCGCCATAAAACATCTGGCGGTTCATCCATTCGTAGTCCACCGCCAAACCCAGCGCCTGCCGCACCCGGATATCGTCCAGCGGCGGGCGGCGGGTGTTGAGCACATAGCTCTGAAAGCCGGTGGGCAACTTGTGGGTGAATTCGGTCTTCACCAGCTCGCCGCTGTCAAAGCGCTTTCCGTTGACCCGCCGCGCCCAATCGCCTGCCGAGAAGAAACGCATCAGGTCGAACTCACCCGCCTTGAGCGCTTCGAGCCGTGCGGTGTTGTCCTTGTAGATCTTGACCGTGATGCGGTCGAAATTGGCAGTGCCCCGGCGCACTGGCAAGTCCCGCGCCCAGTACGAAGGATCGCGCACATAGGTGATGTCTT
This sequence comes from Hydrogenophaga sp., assembly GCA_044342265.1. Taxonomy (GTDB): domain Bacteria; phylum Pseudomonadota; class Gammaproteobacteria; order Burkholderiales; family Burkholderiaceae_C; genus Hydrogenophaga. The sequence continues at coordinate 1,872 of JBIIQD010000366.1, forward strand.
TGCCGAAGCGCACCGGTCCGATCTTGTAGGGGCCGCTGCCAATGGGGATGTCCATCACGACTTGATCGAAGCTCTTGCGTTGCCCCGTCTTGGGGTCCTTCTCATCGCCCCAGGCTCGACTGAACACCGGCAAGCCACCCACGGTCAGGGGCAACTCACGGTTGAATTTCTTGAAGCGGTAGCGCACCGTACGCTCGTCGACCACGTCGACCCCCGCGACGTCTTCCAGCACCGTTTTGTAGGCTGGCGATGTGTGCGGCCCGATCAGGGTGTCGTAGCTGTGCTTCACGTCTGAAGCCTGCACCGCTTGGCCGTTGTGAAAACGGGCCTCGGGCCGCAACCTGAACGTGACCGACAGGCGATCCGCCGCCAGGGCCACGTCTTGTGCCAGCAAGCCATAGGCAGCCCCGGTTTCATCCAGAGAACCAGCCAGCAGACTGTCGAACATCAGGTTCGACAAGTAGGCTGGCGCATTGCCGCGCAGGGTAAACGGGTTGTACTTGTCAAAAGTGGACACCCGCAAGTTGCTCACCAACCGCAGCTCTCCGCCCTTGGGAGCCTGAGGATTGACGTAAGCAAAGTGCTGGAAGTCGGGCGGGTAGCGCAGCTCGCCCCACAGGGCATAGCCGTGTGCAGCCCAGGTGGGCATGGTCATAAGGCCCAGCGCCAACAACGCCAGCGTACGCAGCAAACGGGTGAGCCAAGCGCAGGGGGCATGCATGCGACAATTCTGCAGGATATTCTTCTGGAGTTCTAACAATGGGTTTTCTCGCCGGCAAAAAATTGCTGATCACGGGCGTGCTGTCCAACAGGTCCATCGCTTACGGCATCGCCAAAGCTTGCCACGCACAAGGCGCCGAGCTGGCGTTCAGCTACGTGGGCGAACGGTTCAAGGACCGCATCACCGAATTCGCTGCCGACTTCAACTCCACGCTGGTGTTCGATTGTGACGTTGGCGACGACGCGCAGATCGACAAGCTGTTTGCCGACCTGGCGCTGACATGGCCACGCTTTGACGGCTTCGTGCACAGCATCGGCTTTGCCCCGCGCGAAGCCATCGGCGGTGACTTCCTTGAGGGCCTGACGCGAGAGAACTTCCGCATCGCCCACGACATCAGTGCTTACAGCTTCCCGGCCATGGCCAAGGCCGCACTGCCCTACCTCAATCCCAAGGCAGCCCTTCTTACACTGAGCTACCTTGGCGCGCTTCGGACCATTCCGAACTACAACACCATGGGTCTGGCCAAGGCTAGCCTGGAAGCCAGCGTCCGCTACCTGGCGGAGTCGCTCGGGCCTCGTGGTTTCCGGGTCAATGGCATCAGCGCCGGCCCGATCAAGACCCTGGCCGCCAGCGGCATCAAGGACTTCAGCAAGTTGCTGGGCATGGTGGCCGCCGCTTCTCCTCTGCGCCGCAACGTCACGCTGGAAGATGTGGGCAACGTGGCTGCTTTTCTCTTGTCGGATCTGGCCTCGGGAGTGACATCCGAGATCACCTACGTCGATGGCGGTTTCAGCCAGACGGCGGGGATCAGCAAGGACAGCGAATCGGTCGCCTGACCAGGCATTCCATTTTTTGGGCATGAGAGACATCGACCGCCGCCGAGTACTGGCCGCGCTGGCGGGAGCGTTCTTGTGCCCATGGGTCAACGCGGCGAAGCCCAGCGCACCGGCCCTCTTGCTTGCCGGCAAGTATCACCCTGGGCTTGATCTGCGTGACTACTGGGTCAGTGAGAAATACGACGGCGTGCGCGGGTACTGGGACGGTAATCAACTGTGGTCCCGCGGCGGCGAACGGTTGCAGCCACCCACCTGGTTCACCGAAGGATGGCCCCCGGAACCCATGGACGGCGAACTCTGGGCCGGGCGGGGCCGTTTCGAGTTCGCCAGTGGCACAGTACGCCAGCAGCGACC
>JBIIQD010000367.1:0-3778 GCA_044342265.1 Hydrogenophaga sp.
GACAAGTTTGCGGCGGTGACACCGCTGCTGGCAGAGGTGCTGGACGTCGCTCTTCCTGACGCCGCCTTTTACCTTTGGGCAGGTGTTCCGGCTTCGTTCAGCCAGAAAATCGAGGGCCTCAGCGCCGACGAGGCATTCGCCCGCGAACTGCTGTCTCAATACAATGTGACTGTTTTGCCGGGCAGCTATCTGGCGCGAGCCAGCGGCGGCACCAATCCCGGCGCTGGCCGGGTGCGTATGGCGCTGGTGGCCGAACCCGCCGAATGCCTGGAAGCTGCGGCCCGTATTGTTCGCTTCTGCCGCGAGCAGACCGCCTGACCTGCAAACCTTCAACCCCAACCTCAGCCCGTCACATGACCCAACAACTGCAAGCCCTTATCGAAAACGCCTGGGACAACCGCGCCGAACTCTCCCCCGCCTCCGCACCCAAAGAAGTGCTGGATGCCGTCGAACACGTGATCAGTGCACTCAACTCCGGCAAACTGCGTGTCGCAACCCGAGAGGGCGTGGGCCAGTGGACGGTGCACCAGTGGATCAAGAAGGCAGTGCTGCTGTCGTTCCGCCTCAAGGACAACGTGGTCATGAAAGCCGGCGACCTGGCGTTCTTCGACAAGGTGCAAACCAAGTTTGCTCACCTGTCCGAAGCCGAGATGAAGGCCACCGGTGTGCGCGTCGTGCCCCCGGCTGTGGCTCGCCGCGGCAGTTTCATCGCCAAGGGCGCGATATTGATGCCCAGCTACGTGAACATCGGCGCCTACGTCGACGAAGGCACCATGGTCGACACCTGGGCCACCGTCGGCTCTTGCGCCCAGATCGGCAAGAACGTGCACCTCTCGGGTGGCGTTGGCATCGGCGGTGTGCTCGAACCCTTGCAGGCAGGCCCCACCATCATCGAAGACAATTGTTTCATTGGCGCCCGCTCGGAAGTGGTCGAAGGCGTGGTGATCGAAGAGAACTCGGTGATTTCCATGGGCGTCTACATCGGCCAAAGCACACCGATCTATGACCGCGCCACCGGTGAAACCACCTACGGACGCGTGCCTGCGGGCTCCGTGGTGATCAGTGGCAGCCTGCCCAAGGATGGCGGCAAGTACAGCCTGTATGCCGCCATCATTGTCAAGCGCGTGGATGCACAGACGCGCTCCAAGACCAGCTTGAACGAATTGCTTCGCGACTGAAGCCCACCCTGATACCTGGGAGCCGACATGAGCAGCGGAACGATGGAGCGCATCCTGCGCCTGATGGCCGAAAAAAAGGCATCGGATGTGTACCTGTCGGCGCATGCGCCGGCCATGATCAAGATCAACGGCCAGACGATCCCGATCAACAGCCAGGTGCTACCGCCCGAGGCGCCGCGCAACTTGCTCTCGGAAGTGGTTCCTGCCAACTTGATCGAAGAGCTGGTCGAGACTGGCGAGCTGAACATGGCCGTGCCGCTGGACGGCGTTGGCAACTTCCGCGTCAGCGCCATGCGCCAGCGTGGCAACTACGCCGTGGTAATCCGGTTTGTACCCGCGGATGTACCTGCGCTCGACTCATTGAATGTGCCGCCCATCTTGAGCGACATCGTCATGGAGAAGCGCGGTCTGGTGCTGATGGTGGGCGCTACAGGCGCCGGCAAGTCGACGACGATGGCCTCGATGATCGACCACCGCAATGAGAACACCACCGGCCACATCCTGACCATCGAAGAGCCGATCGAGTTCGTCTACCGCAACAAGCGGTCGGTGGTGAACCAGCGCGAAGTGGGGCGAGACACGGCGTCGCTGCAAATCGGCTTGAAAAACGCACTGCGTCAGGCGCCCGATGTGATTCTGATCGGAGAGATTCGTGACCGCGAAACGATGTCGGCCGCCATCGCCTACGCCCAGTCGGGCCATCTTTGCATGGCCACCATGCACGCCAGCAACAGCTACCAGGCGCTTAACCGCATTTTGAACTTCTATCCCGTCGAGGTGCGCCCGACCATGCTGGGAGATCTCGCGGCAGCGCTCCGGGCGGTCGTCTCCCAGCGTCTTCTGCGGACCCACACGGGCGGTCGCGTACCGGCCATGGAGGTGCTGTTGAATACCGCGCTGGTGGCTGACCTGATCCAGAAAGCCGACTTTTCAGGGGTGCGCGAAGCGATGGAGAAGTCCCTGGCTGTGGGGTCTCAAAGCTTCGAACAGGACCTGGCAAGGCTGGTGATCGATGGCCTGGTGTCCCGCAACGAAGCGCTGGCCAATGCGGACTCGCCCAACAACCTGATGTGGCGCCTGCAAAACGACTTCAATGCCTCCAAATCCAACCTGGCCGCGACGCCCTCGGAAGAAGACATGAGCGACCAGGCCACCTTCACCGAGTTCACGCTCGACGTCAAATTCTGATGGCCGCCACGCTGCGATTCGCCGAAGAACTCATTTCACGCCCCTCGGTCACCCCTGACGATGCGGGCTGCCTGGCGCTGATTGCGGCCAGGCTGGATGCCCTGGGTTTCGACTGCCAGCGGATGGACAGCGGACCCGACAGCTTTCGGGTTTCCAATCTGTGGGCTCGGCGAGGTGACGGTCAGCGTCCCACCCTGGTGTGGGCTGGCCATACCGACGTGGTGCCTACCGGTCCGCTGAACGCCTGGACCACCGATCCCTTTGTGCCCAGCCACCGCAGCGGCAAGCTGTACGGCCGTGGTGCCAGCGACATGAAGACCTCGCTGGCGGCCATGGTCGTGGCCTGCGAAGAGTTTCTGGCGGCCACTCCGCAACCTGCCATCGACATCGCTTTTCTGCTCACCAGTGATGAGGAAGGTCCGGCCAACGACGGCACCGTCATCGTGTGCAACGCCTTGCAGCAAAGGGGCGAGCGGCTCGACTGGTGCATCGTTGGAGAGCCGACATCGGTCGAGCGCACCGGTGACATGATCAAAAACGGCCGCCGCGGCACCATGAGTGGCAAACTGACCGTCAAGGGCATCCAGGGCCACATCGCCTACCCGCAACTGGCCAAAAACCCTATCCACCTCGCTGCACCGGCTCTCGCTGAGCTTGCGGCCACTGTGTGGGATCAAGGCAATGCATTTTTCCCACCGACCAGCTGGCAGGTCAGCAACATCCACGGCGGCACTGGCGCCAGCAATGTGATTCCTGGCACGGTAGTGATCGACTTCAATTTCCGCTTCTCGACCGAATCGACACCCGAAGGTCTGCAGCAGCGTTTGACTGACGTGCTGGCGCGTCACGGCATGTTGCCGCAGAGCGATTTCGACCTGGTCTGGACCGTGGGCGGCCTGCCTTTTCTGACCACACCAGGCGTGCTGGTCGACGCCGTGCGTGAGGCCATCCTTGCCGCGACCGGCATCACCACCGAACTCTCCACCACCGGGGGCACCAGCGATGGTCGCTTCATCGCCAAGATTTGCCCTCAGGTGGTCGAGCTGGGCCCGCCCAATGCCACCATTCACAAGGTGGACGAGCATGTGGCGCTGACTGACATCGAGCCGCTAAAGAACATCTACCGTGGCGTGCTTGAGCAGTTGCACCGTCGCGCCAGTTGACACCATGACGCTGCAGGAACTGCTGGACCGCGCCGAGTCCCGGCTCGACGCCGCGGGGCTTGTCTACGGACATGGCACCAGCAATGCTCATGACGAGGCCACCTGGCTGGTGCTGTGGTCGCTGGGCCTGCCGCTTGATAGCGACATCGACGCTCTCGCCACCTCCGCCCTCAGCGACGAACAGACCCACGCGTGCGATGAACTGATCGCACGGCGCATTGCCACCCGGCAGCCTGCCGCTTACCTCAC
>JBIIQD010000368.1:0-3773 GCA_044342265.1 Hydrogenophaga sp.
GCCGCTGGATGCACCTGTGGCGATGGTGCACGATTTGCGCTTTGACGTCACGATTGCGCGCATGGGGCAACGGGTGCGGGTGAGCGGCTCTCTGGTCCCAACCGAGCCGGGCGCCCACCCTGAACAAGCCTTCAAGCATCTGTACACCGTCCTGAACGACTGGTTTCCGGGTGCGATCCGCCAAGGCAAGGCCGGCACTGTTCAGGAATGGAGCGCCCGCGTGTGCACCATGCCCGATGGGTTGCCTGCGATCGGCAGAACATCGATCCAGGGGCTGTGGCTCAACACAGGGCAAGGCAATCACGGCTGGGCCATGGCCTGTGGCAGCGCCCGCATGCTGGCCGACCAGGTGGCAGGTCGTTCGCCATTCATTGCCCAGCAACCGTTCGAGCCAGGACGGGCCAGCGCGTAGAAGCCGTCTCAAGAGGGCCTTGGCATCGGCCAGGATACGTAGTGGGATGGCAGCGGTGTTTCCCTTCAGCGCGCACCATTGCTTCGTTAACCAAGGCGGCTTGCAGCGCTTTTCAGAGCCGCCTTGACGGAACTGGGTCGGTAACGCAGCATCGGCAGGCCTTTCAACATCGAGGAGTCGCAGCGTGGGAATGTTCAGTTTCATCAAGGAAGCCGGCGAAAAGCTGTTCGGCATTGGCAAGGCACAGGCCGCTCCCGCAGCGGCACCTGCTGCCCCCACCGCGGATCAGATGGCCGCGCTAAACCAGAGTGCTTCGGAAGCCATCGCCAAGTACATCCAGAGCATGAACCTCAATGTCGATGCACTGGACGTCGCCTATGACGCTGCCAGCGAAACCGTGACGGTGGCTGGTGTGGCCCCCGACCAGTCCACCAAGGAAAAAGTCGTGCTGTGCTGCGGCAATGTGGCCAACGTGGCTGCCGTCAACGACATGCTGACGGTTTCAGCACCGGAACCAGAGTCGAAGATGTACACCGTGGTCAAAGGCGACAACCTCTCCAAGATCAGCAAGGGGTTCTACGGCACACCGAACAAGTACCCGCAGATCTTCGCGGCCAACAAGCCGATGCTGACACACCCGGACAAAATCTATCCGGGACAGGTTCTGCGCATTCCGCCAGCCTGAACGGCCATGCGACGCATCGGTTCTCAGCATTCAGAACCGCTGCACAGCGTGCAAGCCACGCGCAGCCTGGAGGCAGCCCTGTCGTGCGCACTCCCTCCCTTTGAACTTATGTCCCGTGCCGGAACCGCCGTGGCCCATCTGGCGCGGGCCTTGGTGCCGCACGCCCGCTGCATCTGGATTGCCTGCGGTCCGGGAAACAACGGAGGCGACGGCCTGGTGGCAGCCCGAGACCTGCTGGAGCATTCACGGCGTCGGGCAGGATGGCCCCGGTTGGTGGTCACCTTGACTGGTGAACGCAGCTCTTTGCCTCCCGATGCCGCACGTGCATTGTCTGACGCGCTGGCCGCTGGTGTGATGTTGTCCGATGCCCCTCCCGAACAGTGTGACCTGGCCATCGATGCCTTGCTCGGCATAGGCGCGCGCGAATCACCCCAAGGCCTGATCAGCGAACACTTGTTGCGGATGCACGCCATCAGTTGTCCTGTGCTGGCGGTGGACGTACCCAGTGGACTGATGGCCGACACTGGCGTGTACAACGGTCCCGCGTCCCACAGTTCGCTGGTTTCTCGCCATACGCTGGCCCTGCTGACGCTCAAGCCCGGTCTGTTCACGGCCGATGGCCGCGATCTGGCAGGCACTGTCTGGTTCGAACCCCTCCGTGGGGCTGCTAGCACCATGCACCCGCCCCAAGCCATCCTGTACGGACAAACCGCAGCCATCTCACCGCGAGCCCACACAGCACACAAAGGCAGTCAGGGAGACGTTGTGGTCATTGGTGGACAGGACATGGCAGACACGGGGGTCGGTATGACCGGTGCCGCTGTGATGGCCGCCCGCGCCGCCCTTACTGGCGGGGCGGGCCGCGTCTACCTGGGGCTGCTGGACAAACTGGATGACCACACTACTCGTTGGGATCCGACCTGCCCTGAGCTCATGGTTCGTCGGGTCCAGCGGCTGGTCGAAGACACGGTCCTGATGCAAGCGGCCACGGTGGTGTGCGGGTGCGGCGGTGGATCCGCTGTGGCACCGATCTTGCCAAGCGTTCTATCGACAGCGCATCGTTTGGTGCTGGACGCCGATGCGCTCAACCGAATCGCAGAAGACCAAAACCTCAAAGCTCTGCTACGTGTACGGCGCTCGCGCGGCTTGGACACAGTGATCACGCCCCACCCTCTGGAAGCCGCACGCCTGCTGGGCTGTAGCGCGCGCGAGGTCATGGTCAACCGGCTAGCAGCCGCCAACAGCCTGTGCGAATCCTTGGGCGTAATCTGTGTGCTCAAAGGCTCAGGCACCGTGGTCGCCGCCCCTGGTGAATGGCCAAGGATCAACAGCAGCGGAAACCCCGCCCTCGCCACAGCCGGCACAGGCGATGTGCTGGCCGGCTGGATTGGCGCGTCCCTCGCGTCCCTCGTCACTCAGCGCGACGCGACACCACTGACCAAGGTCCTGGAAGCTGTTTTCAAACATGGCCACTTGGCAGACCAATGGGTGGCGAGGCAAACGAGAACCCTCACTGCAAACCGCCTTGCCATGGAATTTCCGGGTTGTTAAGCCCTGCCGCTCAGGCCAGCAGAATCAACCCCACCTGCAGCAGAATGATGAGCACCAGTACCGACAGATCCACGCCCCCTATCTGAGGCACCAGTCGACGGATTGGTTGCAGTATCGGTCGGCAAAGTCGGTCCAGAACCCCCATGATCGGCGAGCCGGGCTGAACCCACGACAGTACCGCGTACACCAGCAACAAGACCATCAGACCTTGAAGCAATACCCGGATCAAAAGCTTCAACCCCATCATAGGCACCGCAGGCATCGCCGCGGCCACGGACGTGGGCGCTGGGGAGAACGCCGTTTGCAACAGCACCCACAGAGCGCCATAGACCAGCGCCAGCAGCACCGCCGCCAACAAGCTGCCCCAGTCGATACGGCTTTGTGCCATTGCACGTGGCAACAGTTTGCGCACCGGTGCCACCAGCCAGTGTGTCAGTGCCATCACGAATCGCCCTGGCTGCCCCGACATGTTGATGCGCAGATGATTCATCCAGGCACGCAGCAGCGCTGCCCCCACCAGCAAGAAGGCAACGGTTTCCAGCAAAAACCACACCACCGACCGCATCACCGCCGCCCCTTTCTCGTTTTGCCCACCGCACCGCGATCAACCCCGCGGTCTGACTTTCGCGAAGGCTTTCCTCCTGGCGCCTTGGCTCCCTTGCCGGCCCGAGACCTCTCGGCACTGCGATCATCGGTTCGGGCGCGGTCCCGCCCGGCACCCGCCTCGGTCAAGGCTGGGCCGCCGGTTTTGTCACGCATCGCGCGCAGGACCACATCATCGTTGCCAGACACCAGCCGGAAATCTATGCGCCGACCGTCCAGATCCACGCGACTGACCTGCACTTGCACCCGAGAGCCCAGCGCATAGCGAATGCCAGTACGTTCGCCCCGCAACTCCTGGCGACCCTCCTCAAAACGGAAATACTCTCCGCCAAGTTCGGTGATGTGCACAAGTCCTTCAACGTACATGGCATCCAGCGTCACGAACAGCCCGAAAGTGGTGACCGAGGTCACCACCCCACTGAACTCTTCGCCCAAGTGCTCACGCATGTACTTGCACTTGAGCCAAGCTTCGACATCCCGGCTGGCTTCGTCGGCCCGGCGCTCGTTGGCACTGCAGTGCAG
>JBIIQD010000369.1:0-3764 GCA_044342265.1 Hydrogenophaga sp.
AACCTCACAGGAACATCACCATGTCCCAACCTCTGATGACCATTCTGGCCACCGCCTGCGCATTGGCCCTTCCCGTTCTGGCACACAGCCGCCAGATCACCCTGACCGCACAGCTCAAAGACTATGGAGGTAATGGCGCCTACGTGGCGGCGTATGTGACCGATGCGAAAGGCGCCTATGTGCGCACGCTGTGGGTGGCTGGCGGCAAGGCAAAGTACCACAAGCACCTGTCCGACTGGAGCCGCCTCTCGGCTGGGGACGCCAAGCGCCTGGACGGTGTCACGGGTGCCAGCGTGGGCGCGGGACGCACACTCAAGGTGACGGCCGATCTGGCGGATGCACTGATCGACGCGGGTTATGAAATCCGTTTCGACGCCGCTGTCGAGGACATGCGCGACAGTCCCTCGGAAGTCCGCGTGCCGCTGTCTACCGCCAATGTTGGCAAGTCCCTCGTCGGCAAACAGTACATTGAGTCGGTGACCTTCCAGCTGAAGTGAAGGCTGTCGCATGAGTTGGAAAGCCATCCACCGCTGGCTGGGACTGACCGTTGGCACCCTGGCCGTGGTGCTGGGCTTCACTGGTGCCGTCCTGGCCATCGATCCGGTGCAGCAGGCTTGGCAGGCACCCGCTGCACCGAGCGATCTGCCGGTGGCCACGCTGGTGGAGCGCGCAGTCCGAACCGTGCCGGGCGCGGAAGAGATCCGCCACCTGTCCTCGGGTGCCATCGTCGTGTACAGCTTTGCCGGCGATCAGCCGCAGGCGTCGTACCTGGACCCCGCGGATGGCCGGGTTCTGGGTGCTTGGCAAGGTTCGGCGCTGCCGCGCTGGGTGAAGAACCTGCACCGCTCGCTGCTGTTGGGCGATGCCGGTCGCTGGGTTGCAGCGGGCACTGCGCTGACCATGAGTGTGTTGTGTATTTCTGCCCTGGCGCTGTTGCTGCGGCGCATGGGCGGCTGGCGGCGGCTGGCGGCGCGGGTGCGTGGCTCGCTGGCGCAGCGCATCCATGTGGTCGCTGGCCGCGTGGTACTCGTCGTGCTGGGTCTGACATCGCTCACAGCGCTGACGATGAGTGCCTCGACCTTGGGACTGGTGGCACTGGACCCCCGGGCCGATCCAGAGGTACTGTCGGTGGTCACTGGTCAGACAGCGTTGCCCGGCGCGCAAATGGCTGCGCTGCAAAGCCTGCTGGTGCAGGATTTGCGCAAGCTGAATGTTCCCGGTCCCACCGACCCCGAGGACACCTGGAAGGTCGCCACCGTGCAGGGGCGAGGCTGGATAGACCAGTACTCAGGCCAGATGCTGGCCTGGCAGGACGCTACCTTGGCGCAGCGCGTGGTCGACCTGGCCGTGGTGCTGCACACGGGCGAAGCGGCCTGGCCCTGGGCCGTGCTGCTCGGGGTGGTGGGCGCCAGCGTGCTGCTGTTCTGGTGGTCGGGTGTTGTCATGTGGTGGCAAGCTCGGCGCCAGGCGCCACACATCACAGGCAACACCCCGCTGGCACAGGCCGACGTGCTCATCTTCGTTGCCAGCGAGGGTGGCAGCACCTGGGGCTTCGCCCAGACGCTACAAGACGCGCTGAACCGAGGCGGCCACCGCGTGCACACCGGCGCGCTGGAAGACTTTCAAACAACGAGCGTCACGCGACAGGTGTTTGTGCTGGCTGCAACCTACGGGGAGGGCCAAGCCCCCGCCCACGCCAGCCAGGCCATGGCGCACATCGCCCGGCTCAAACCCAGTGAGGTACCTGTGACGACGCTGGGATTCGGCGACCGGCAGTTTCCCGCCTTCTGCGCCTTTGCCGTGGCTGTGGACCACATGCTGCGCGAACGTGGCTGGCCCGCGCTGCTGCCGCTCGAGTGCATTCACCAGCAGTCGGGTCAACAATTCGCGCGCTGGGGCGATGCCCTGGCACACGCCATGGGCGAACCTCTGGTGTTGGCGCATGTTCCGAGCCTGCCACCCACTGCGGCGCTCACGCTCATCGCGCGCCAGGACTTCCCAGGTGTCACCGGGCAAGCCACGGCGATCCTGCGCTTCGGATGGGTTGCGAGGGACCTGAGCGCACGCCTGCGCGGGCAGGGTCTGGCGCGGTTTGCCGCGGGCGATCTCGTCGGTATCGTGCCACCGGGTTCTGCCGTGCCGCGCTATTACTCGCTGGCGTCGGGCTGGGAGGACGGGTTTGTAGAAATCTGCGTGCGCCAGATGCCCGACGGACTGTGTTCCACGCACCTGCTGGGTTTGCAGAATGGAGAGAGCATCACCGCCTTCATCCGGTCCAACCCCGGTTTTGCGTTGCCGCACACACGGCGGCCGGTGTTGCTGATCGGGGCGGGCACAGGCGTGGCGCCGCTGGCCGGCTTCATCCGCCGCAACGACAAGCGCATTCCCATGCACCTGTACTTTGGCGGGCGTGACCCGGCCCGGGATTTCTTCTTCGGCGCCGAACTTCAGCACTGGCTCTGTGAAGGGCGCCTGGCGACCTTGCAGACGGTTTTCTCCCGCGTGCCCGACGGCGGCGGCTATGTGCAGGGCGCCTTGCGCCGGGACGCCGAGCGCCTGCGCGACTGGATCACAAAAGGCGCCATCGTGCGGGTCTGCGGAAGCCGTGCCATGGCGCAGGGTGTGGCCGAGGCGCTGGACGCCGTGCTGGCGCCATTGCAGTTGAGCGTTGCGAAGCTGAAAGCCAGGGAGCGCTATGCCGAAGATGTCTTCTGAACCCAGGGTGCTCTGCAAGCGGACCACCTTGCACGGACCGACCATGGGGACGCGCTGGTCGGCCAGTGTCGACATCGACACCAACGTGGACTTGCCAGCCTTGCGTCAGGACATCGCCTATGTGGTGGAGCAGGTGGACGCACAGATGTCGCCCTGGAGGCCGGACAGCGCCCTCATGCGTCTGAACCGGGCGCCTGTGGACGACTGGGTGGATCTGTCCGCTGACATCCTGAAGGTGCTGGACTCTGCGCTTGAAGTCCACCGCTTGAGCGCAGGTGCATTCGACCCTTGCGTCGGTGCGCTGGTCAATGCCTGGGGCTTTGGCGCGGTGCGCGACACGCCCGATGCCCGGGCGATCCGCGCCGCAGGTCATCCCTCGTCAAATACTGCGCATGGGTGTCTGGAGTTGGACAGGCCCGTAGGGCGCGCCCGCAAGCGTTCGAACGTGCAAATCGACCTGTGCGGCATTGCCAAGGGCTACGCAGTGGACCGCATGGTCCATGTGTTGCAACTGCACGGCGTGCGGCATGCGTTGGCAGCGCTCGATGGTGAACTGCGTGCCATGGGCAGTCAGGCCACCGGCGCGCCCTGGGCTGTGGCGCTCGAACAGCCCGAGGCCCAGCGCCGCTCGGTGCATGGAGTCATTGAGCTGGAGGATCTGGCGGTGGCCACCTCGGGTGACTACCGACGCTTTCTGGAAGTGGGAGACGTACGCTTCGCGCACAGCATGGACCCGCGCCGCTGCGCACCTGTGAACAACGCTGTGGCATCGGTCACCGTGCTCGCGCGCACCTGCATGCAGGCGGACGCCTGGGCCACGGCCCTGCTGGTGGCAGGCCCCGACGAAGGTCTGGCCATGGCACAACGCATGGGGTTGGATGTGCTGTTCCTGTTGCGCCGTCATGAAGGCCTGGTCGAGCTGGGACTGGGTCGGTTTATCCAATAGAGATCTTCAGCCATGACTCGGCAGGCATGGCTATCGGAGAGCGGGAGAGCGGAGCCGTGTTTCATTGCTTGACCGTCAACTTGTTGGGAACGTTGTGAGGGTC
>JBIIQD010000568.1:0-2633 GCA_044342265.1 Hydrogenophaga sp.
CAGGCCGAGCGGCTGGGCCAGGCTGAGCAGGGAATGGTCCAGGCCCACCGCAAAAGTCTGCATCAGCCCGATGAGCAGAGAGGCCAGGAAAGCGCCCGACAGCGATCCCAGTCCGCCCACCACCACCACCACGAAGATCAGGGAGCCCACCGCAGCCGCCATGCCGGGCTGGGTGACAAAGGTGCTCCCGCCGATCACCCCGGCCAGACCCGCGAGCGCGGAACCGGCGCCGAACACCAGCATCAACACCCGGGGCACGTTGTGGCCCAGGGCTTCCACCATCTCCGGGTGGGTCAACGCGGCCTGGATCACCAGGCCCAAGCGGGTGTGCGTGAGCAACAGCCACAAGGCGATCAGCATCAGCAGCGTCACCGCCATCATGAAGGCACGGGTGGCGGGGAACGGGGTGCAGACAGTGCCCTCGGCGCGGCAGATCGCCGGATCGACCGAGCCCAGGAAAAGCTGCAGGCCGTCACCAGCCTGGTGAACCAGGGTGAAGGCCGGACCGCGCAGGATGTCGGCCGGGACAAACTCCACCGCCGTGCGGCCCCAGATCAGTTGCACCACTTCCAGCAGGATGTAGGACAGCCCGAAGGTCACCAGCAGCTCGGGCACATGACCGAACTTGTGGACCTTGCGCAAACACAGGCGCTCGAACATCGCACCGAGCAGGCCCAGCGCCACCGGCGCCACGACGAGCGCCGGCCAGAAACCCAACCACTGTGACACCGAGTAGCCGATGTAGGCGCCCAGCATGTAAAAGCTGGCGTGCGCGAAGTTGAGCACACCCATCATGCTGAAGATCAGCGTGAAACCCGCGCTCAGCATGAACAGCAGCAAGCCGTAGCTCACGCCGTTGAGCGCGGAGATGATGAAGAACTCCATGCCGGAGGGCTTTCAGGGGTCGGGACGGGTTGGGGGCGGGACCGGAACGAGACGGCCCAGAGTATGGCCGACTCGCACGCCGGCATCCCGCCCGCAGCCCTGGCGCAGACAGCGCCCCTCGGTCGCTCCAAGGTAGCGTCAGAGCGCAGGCAGCTGGTAGTCCTTGAGCTGCTGGCGCAGGGTCATCTTCTGCATCTTGCCGGTGGCGCCGAGCGGAATGGCGTCGACAAACACCACGTCGTCCGGGATTTGCCACTTGGCGGTCTTGCCTTCGTAGAACGCCAGCAGTTCCTCGCGCGAGACTTCTGCACCGGGCTTCTTGACCACCACGACGATGGGGCGCTCGTCCCACTTGGGGTGCTTCATGCCGATGCAGGCGGCCATGGCCACGGCGGGGTGGGCCATGGCGATGTTCTCCACGTCGATGGAACTGATCCATTCGCCGCCGGACTTGATCACGTCCTTGCTGCGGTCGGTGATCTGCATGAAGCCATCGGCGTCGATGGTGGCGACGTCGCCGGTCGGAAACCAGCCCTTGCCGTCGGCGTCGTAGCGCAGAGGGTCACCACCCTCGCCCTTGAAATAGCTGGCGATGATCCAGGGCCCACGCACCAGCAGGTCGCCATAGGCCTTGCCGTCCCAGGGCAGCTCCTGGCCCGACTCGTCGACGATCTTCATGTCCACGCCCACCACCGCGCGGCCCTGCTTGAGCCGCACCTTCAGTTGCTCTTCGGGCGACAGCGCCAATTGCGCGTTCTTCAGCGTGCACACCGTGCCGAGTGGCGACATCTCCGTCATGCCCCAGGCGTGCAACACCTCCACGCCATAGGTGTTGTTGAAGGTGTTGATCATGGCGGGCGGACAGGCAGAGCCGCCGATGACCGTGCGTTTGAGGGTGCTGAACCGCAGGCCGCCGGCTTGCATGTGGCCGAGCAACATCTGCCAGACCGTGGGCACCCCGGCGGCCATGCTGACCTTCTCGCTTTCGATCAGTTCGTAGACCGATTTGCCGTCGAGTGCCGGGCCGGGAAACACCAGCTTGCAGCCCACAGCGGCAGCGGAATACGGCAGGCCCCAGGCATTGACGTGGAACATGGGCACCACCGGCAGGATGGCATCGCGCGCCGAGCAGCCCAGCGAGTCTGGCAGCGCGGCGGCGTAGGCGTGCAGCAGGGTGGAGCGGTGCGAGTACAGCGCGGCCTTCGGATTACCGGTGGTGCCACTGGTGTAGCACATGCTGGACGCGCTGTTTTCGTCCAGTTCGGGCCAGACATAGGTTTCGCTGTGCCCTTCCATCCAGGCCTCGTAGCTCACCAGCCCCGGTACGCCTGACTCTGCCGGAAGTTTGTCCGCATCGCACAGCGCGATCCAGTGCTTGACGCCCGGACATTTGGCATGAACCGCCTGCACCAGCGGCAGAAAGCTCATGTCGAAACACAGGGCGCGGTCGTCGGCATGGTTGACGATCCAGGCCAGTTGCTCGGGGTGCAGGCGCGGGTTGAGGGTGTGCAGCACACGACCGGTGCCGCTGACGCCGAAATACAGCTCCAGATGGCGGTAGCCGTTCCAGGCCAGCGTGGCCACGCGCTCGCCGTGTGCCAGGTGCAGGCCGTCCAGTGCATTGGCCACCTGGCGAGAGCGCCGGGCGATCTGGCCCCAGGAACTGCGGTGGATGTCTCCCTCAACCCGGCGGGACACGATTTCAGTGCTGCCATGGTGTCGCTCGGCGTGGACGATGAGCGACGAAA
>JBIIQD010000370.1:0-3758 GCA_044342265.1 Hydrogenophaga sp.
GGTGGCGCGCTGGCCAGCACATGGCCAAATTCATCGAGTACCCGCACTGTGCTCACGCTCCAGGGACGAACCAGAGACTGCGCCGTCAGAAGCACGCGTGCAAACCGGCTGTCGCGCACGGTGAAGTACTGTGCTCCGTGGTCAAAGCTGCCAAACTCGGTGCGCCGGGTGGACATGCGACCGCCAAAACCCCTGCTTTTCTCGAACAGGGTGACCCGGTGGCCAGCTTGCAGCAGCGTGCGGGCGCAAGCGATACCCGACATGCCCGCGCCGACGACCGCGACATGCAGCTGACCGCTGACTTTCGGTGCGGCTTGTGTGGCGGCTGAGCGTGAGACCGTGGATCGTTTGCGGGGGGCCTTCTTGTTGTTCATGGCGCTGCGCGGTGGGTTGGGATACGGGGACTGTAGCAGTCGCGATAGCGCTCAGGGCCTGCGCCGCCTCAGCCCATGTGATGGTTTTCCAGCAGGGCGCTGCGGGTGGTCCGGTGCTCTAACCGCTCCAGCCACCAGCGCATCGCCTGCCCAGCTCCGCCAGCGGCGCTTGGCCGCCGCCACGCGTAGCCCACACGAAACGCGTGGTTGGGGCGCTGGACCGTCTTGACCACCAGCAGCCCCGCATTGATGTAGGGTTGTGCCAGAGGCAGGGGAAGGAAGCCACAGCCCATGCCGCGCAGCTGGGCTTCGAGCTTGTGCAGCATCGTCGGTACCGTAAGCACGTCTTGCCTGGGCAGGATGTTGAAGGACTGGCCAGCGCCGCGCTGCGTGCTGTCGGCAACCGCCACAGCGCGGTGTGGCCGGATTTCCTCATCGCTGATGCTGTGTGCCAAGTGGGCCAGCGGGTGGTGCGGGGCCACCACAAACTCGAACCTCAGCTGCCCCATAGGAGCAATCTGGATGTCGGGCAGCGACACCTCGGCCGCCACCCCAATGGCCAGATCGGCCAGGCCGCCTTGCAGCGCTTCCATCGTGCCAGACAAGGTTTCTGCCCTGATCCTCAACTGGGTGGGTGAGCCCGTGGCATAAAAGGCCTCGCACAATTCGAACAAGGTGCTGCGCGCGATCACGGCGTCAGTGGCAATGGTCAGTTGCGGCTCCCAGCCCAGGGCCACGCGTTTGACACGCTGAGCCACGGCGTCGAGCTCGTTCAACAGGTATTGCCCTGCGCGCAGCAGCTCGGCGCCGGCTGGGGTGAGCTGGGCGCGGCGCGCGCTGCGGTCGAAAAGCAGCACATCCAGCGCGTCTTCAACCTGGCGCACCCGGTAAGTCAGGGCACTGGGCACCATGCCCAGCTCGCGGGCGGCAGCGGCCATGCTGCCCAGGCGGGCAATGGCTTCGAGCAAACCCAGGTTTTCGGGAGACAGCGCCGAACGGGGCGAGGTTGAAGCCATGTTGTCAACGTGTGAAGTGTGGTTATCAGGGTATTTTGATTCAACTGGTTTGAATGATGCCAACAATTGTCTGTGTCTACCCAGAGGAACATCGCGCCCACAATACAGCCGATGCCGGTCATGCAATGCAAGCCTACAGGAGACCATCATGCTGCAAATCCGCCGATCCCAAGACCGAGGGTATGCCGATCACGGTTGGCTAAAAAGCCACCATTCGTTCTCCTTTGCGGGCTACCACGACCCTTCGTGGATGGGCTGGGGCAATTTGAGGGTGATCAACGAAGACCGCATTGCGCCAGGCACCGGTTTTGGCACCCACGGCCACCGAGACATGGAAATCATCAGCTATGTGCTCCGGGGCAACCTGGCGCACAAGGACAGCATGGGCAACGTGGTGGGCATCCCCCCCGGCGATGTGCAACGCATGAGCGCGGGCCGTGGCGTGATGCACAGCGAGTTCAACCATGCGCCGGACAGCGTGACGCACTTCCTTCAGATTTGGATCGAACCTTCCCAGACTGGTATCGAGCCGAGCTACGAGCAAAAGACATTTGACGAAGCGGAAAAAAACGGTCGGCTGCGGCTGGTCGCCTCACCGGATGGAGCGCAGGGTTCGGTGACCCTTCACGCTGACGCTTCGCTGTATGCTGGTCTGTTCGACGGCGATCAGCTTGCCGAGCTGGAGATTGATCCTTCCCGCAAGGCTTACGTGCACCTCATCCGTGGCGCGCTGGACATCAACGGGCACCGCCTTCAAACAGGCGATGCCGCCTTGTTTGCGCATGAGGGCCGCATCACGCTGGAACACGGCGAAGGCGCCGAAGTGCTGGTGTTCGAACTCTCGGCCTGACGGCACAGCAGCCCACCTTTCTCACCCTCCCCGCGCCGTGGAGCGCATTCACTTTGGATTTGAACAATGGCAAAGACTGTCGTGGTCTATCACTCGGGTTACGGTCACACCCAGCGCATGGCGCAATCAGTGGCGCAAGGCGCCGATGCAGATCTGGTGGCCATCGACGCCGACGGCAATCTGCCAGAGGGCGGCTGGGAGACGCTGAACGCCGCCGACGCCATCATCATGGGCTCGCCGACCTACATGGGCGGTGTGAGCTGGCAGTTCAAGAAGTTTGCCGACGCCTCCAGCAAGCCCTGGTTCAGCCAACAATGGAAAGACAAGGTGTTTGCCGGCTTCACCAACAGCGCCACCATGAATGGCGACAAGCTCTCGACGCTGCACTATCTGTTCACGCTGGCGATGCAGCACAGCGGCATCTGGGTTGGCACTGGCCTGATGCCCAACAACGCCAAGGCCGCGCAACGCAACGACATCAACTATGTGGGTTCCTTCAGCGGTGCGATGGCCCAGTCGCCGTCGGATGCCAGTGCGGCAGAAATGCTACCAGGCGACCTTGAGACGGCGCGGCTGTTCGGTGAGCGCGTGGCTTCCGTGGCCACGAGGTTCATAAAGTAAGACCGTGGCGCCGGTAACATCCGGCCCATGAAGATCTTCTCGCTACTCCCCTGGGCAGACTGGCTGGCGCTGGTCTGCTTTTTTGCTTTCTGGCTGGGCTACGCCTGGTTTGCCAAGTTCTGGGGACAGCGCCGCTCGTCGTTGCTGGTCACTACCAACCGTTACCGTGGCTACTGGATGAAGCAAGCGGCCATGCGCGATCCTCGAATGCTCGACGGACTGATCACCCAGACCTTGTCGAACACACCCGCGTTCTTCTCATCCACCTCGATCCTCATCATTGGCGGCCTGTTTGCGCTGCTGGGCACCACCGACAAAGCCAGTGAGCTGATGAGCGAGATCCCTTTTGCTCAGGCCACGCCCCTGTTGGTGTTCGAATTCAAAATTCTGGTGATGGTGAGCATCTTTGTGTACTCGTTTTTCCGCTTTTCCTGGTGTCTGCGCCAATACACCTTTGTGGCGCTGGTGATCGGTGCCATGCCGCCACCTGAGGAGTTCCGCTCCGGCAAGTTTGATGCGATCCAGTACGCTGAGCGCGCTGCGGCGATGGTGGGCGCAGCAGCTGAAACCTTCAACGACGGCTTGCGCGCCTACTATTTTTCGTTTGCCGCACTGGCCTGGTTCATCTCGCCGCTGTCCATGCTGGTGGTCACCTTGGTGGTGGTGGCGATCCTGTACAGCCGCGAGTTTCACTCGGACGTGCTCAGGGTACTGCGCGACTGAGGACCGGGGCGGTGTTGCGGATGTGGGTCAACGACGCCGCGGCAAACACCAGGCCCAGCGCGGCGCCGCCCAATACGTCCAATGCCACATGCTGCAAGGTCGCCATGGTTGACCAGGCGATGGCCAAACACAACGCCCAGTTGCCGACATTCAGGAGTGACGGTGAGTGCAGTT
>JBIIQD010000372.1:0-3757 GCA_044342265.1 Hydrogenophaga sp.
CGCCGCCCCAGGGCGCGTACCCGTGCTTCGAGTTCCTGCAAAGAGAATGGCTTGGCCATGTAATCGTCGGCCCCGTAGTCCAGGCCCTTGACCCGCTCGTCCACGCTGTCGGCGGCGGTCAGGATCAGCACCGGCAAGGTCGAGCCGCGTGCGCGCAGCCGTTTGAGCACCTCCAGTCCGTGCAACTTGGGCAGTCCCAGGTCCAGGATCAGCAGGTCCAGCTCTTGGTTGGTCATCAAGGCCGCGTCGGCCTCGCTACCCGAGGCGACATGGTCCACGGCGGCACCGGCAGCGCGAAGGCTGCGCAAGAGCCCGTCGGCCAACACCTGGTCGTCTTCCGCTATCAGGATGCGCATGCCTGTCTCCTATCGTTTTGTGAAATCAGTGTGGGGCACGATGTCTCAGCGTGAAGCATACGCCTCCAGGCCCAATGCCACCACTGTCGCCACGTCATCACCTACCAAGGCTTGGAACTCGCTTTCCGCGCGCTGAACCGCAAGCCTGAATGCTTCCAGCCAGAGCAGACCGGTCGCGGTGAAAACAATGCGCCGCGCTCGCGCGTCCAGTGGGTCGGGTTCACGCTGTACCAGACCCCATGCTTCGCACTGGGTCACCAAATCTCCCATGGCCTGCTTGCTCATGCCGGCGCTGACGGCCAGCGCCGTGAGGCGCGATCCCTTGAGGGCCAGGTGTCGCGTGATGTGGATGTGGGCCGCGCCAATTTGCTCGCGCGCCGCCAGATTCGACAGCGCCAGGGGCACGTTGGCGTCGTGTGCCATGAGAAACAGCACCCGTTCGTCAAAGCGGCGCAGGGCTTGACCCATGACACGTCCCAGATGGGCGGCGCGCCAGCGGTCGTCGGTGCTGGCTGGAGGCGGTCTTTCAGTCATGGCAAATAGTAAGGCAAACTGACCATAATCTGGCTTGTCAAAGATATATTGCTGGGTAAACTCCTGTTCAAGCATCCAGCCTGTACATAAATCCACAAGCTGAAAGCCAGTACCCACTCTCACTCACAGGAGCAACCAGATGGACAACGCTGTCAACACCGAAAAAGCCAAGGCCCTGCAGGCCGCCCTCGCCCAGATCGAAAAGCAGTTCGGCAAGGGCACCATCATGCGGCTGGGCGAAGGCGAAGTGATCGAGGACATCCAGGTGGTGTCCACCGGCTCGCTGGGTCTGGACATCGCGCTGGGTGTCGGTGGCCTGCCGCGCGGTCGCGTGATCGAGATCTACGGGCCTGAATCGTCGGGTAAGACCACGTTGACGCTGCAGGTCATTGCCGAGATGCAGAAGCTCGCCGGCCAGTGCGCCTTCGTGGACGCCGAGCATGCACTGGACATCCAGTACGCCCAGAAGCTGGGTGTGAACCTGCAGGACCTGCTGATCTCCCAGCCCGACACCGGCGAACAGGCGCTGGAAATCGTCGATTCGCTGGTGCGCTCGGGTGCGGTGGACCTGATCGTGGTGGACTCGGTGGCCGCGCTCACGCCCAAGGCCGAGCTGGAAGGCGAAATGGGCGACAGCTTGCCCGGCCTGCAGGCCCGCCTGATGAGCCAGGCCCTGCGCAAGCTCACCGCCACCATCAAGAAGACCAACTGCACCGTCATCTTCATCAACCAGATCCGCATGAAGATCGGCGTGATGTTCGGCAGCCCCGAAACCACCACCGGTGGCAACGCGCTCAAGTTCTATGCCTCGGTCAGGCTGGACATCCGCCGCACCGGCACCATCAAGAAGGGTGAAGACGCCATTGGCAACGAGACCAAGGTCAAGGTGGTCAAGAACAAGGTCGCGCCGCCGTTCAAGACTGCCGAATTCGACATTCTCTTTGGCGAAGGCATCAGTCGCGAGGGCGAGATCATTGACTTGGGGGTGGTGCACCGCGTGATCGAAAAATCCGGCGCCTGGTACGCCTACAACGGCGAGAAAATCGGTCAGGGTCGCGACAACGCTCGCGAATTCCTCAGGGAGAACCCAGGGCTGCGTGTGGAGATCGAGAACAAGGTGCGCGACGAGTTGGGTGTGCCGCTGCTCCCGGTTGATGGGCCTGCCGAGGCTCCCGCAACCAAGGGCAAGAAGGTCAAGGCCGTCGAGGTCGACGTCGCTGGGTAGTTCGGGCGGTGGGATTCGACAAGATATCCCTCAAGGGCCGTGCGCTGCGCTTGCTGAGTGGCCGCGAACATTCGCGCGTCGAGCTGGAAAGAAAACTCTCAGCGCACGAGACCGAGCCAGGCGAACTGCAGCGCACCCTGGATGAGCTGCAGGCCAAGGGCTTCATCAGCGAGCAGCGTGTGGTCGAGTCGCTGCTGCACCGTCGCGCGGCCAGGTTAGGCACAGGGCGCGTCAAGCAGGAGTTGCTGGCCAAGGGGATCGGCGCTGAGGCCGTGGCGGCGGCGGTGGAAGCGTTGCGCGGGACCGAGATGCAGCGCGCACGGGAAGTGTGGCGCAAGAAATTCGGCGAGCAGGTCTCGGATGCAGCCAGTCGCGCCAAGCAGATGCGCTTTCTCGCTTCGCGCGGGTTTGGTGCCGAAGCGATTCGCCACGCAGTCACGGGCAGCGACGAAGACTGATCAAAGCCCCAACATCAGCTGCAGGTTCTGCACGGCGGCGCCGCTGGCACCCTTGCCGAGGTTGTCCAGCCGGGCGATCAGCACTGCGTGGCGGTGTGCTTCATTGGCGAAAACGCGCAGCTCCAGTTGGTTGGTGTCGTTCAAAGCCGTGGCGTCGAGCTTGCCATCGGCGGTGGCCGGCAACACGCTGACCCAGCAGCCCGCCGCCACGCTGGTTGCGTAGTGCGCAACCAGCGCATCGTGCAGGTCGCTCGCCTTGGGCTGGCCGGGCAGTTCGTCCAGGTGCAACGGCAGTTGCACCAGCATGCCTTGGCGGAAATTGCCCACCGCCGGAATGAAGATGGGGCGGCGGCTGAGGCCTGTGTAGCGCAGGATCTCAGGAATGTGCTTGTGCGCCAGACCCAGCGCGTAGGCCTCGTGCAGCGGTGCGGTGCCCGCTTCATAGCTCTCGATCATGGTGCGTCCGCCACCCGAATAGCCGCTGACTGAGGGCAGTGCCACCGGAAAGTCTCTAGGCAGCAAGCCCGCGTCCACCAGCGGGCGCAGCAACGCGATGGCGCCGGTGGCATAGCAGCCAGGATTGGCCACGCGAGCGGCCGTCTTTACAGCGGCGCTCTGGTCGGCGCTAAGCTCCGGAAAACCGTAGACCCAGGCGTCATGGCAACGGTGCGCGGTCGAAGCGTCGATGATGCGGGGCTTGCGACCGGGCAGTGCATCGATCATGGCCACCGATTCGATGGCCGCGTCGTCGTGCAGGCACAGAACAACAAGGTCGGCCTGTGCCATCAACTCGCGCTTGGCCTCAGGGTCTTTGCGCCGTTGCGGCGCAATGCTGAGCAGCTGGACGGCGGGCATACTCTGTAAACGCTCACGGATCTGAAGTCCTGTGGTGCCGGCTTCGCCGTCAATGAAAATGTTGGCCATGTCGGCTCCGGTTCGTGTCAGTCAGCGTTCAGCGAACGGCTTCTATAATTATGCATTACGTAAGTCGCTGCTTATATAGTTGGTGCGCTGCACCATGATACAGTCGCCCGCGCCCCGCGCAGCCTCCATTGAGACCCCGGCAGTGACCTCTGGCCGAAACGAACAACCCCCCAGTCCGAGAGAGACCTCATGAAAATCCACGAGTACCAAGGCAAGGAAATCTTGCGTCAATTTGGTGTGCCGGTGCCCCGTGGCATCGC
>JBIIQD010000371.1:0-3757 GCA_044342265.1 Hydrogenophaga sp.
GAAGCAGTGCAGCGGACGCTGCGCCCCACCGGCTACCAGACGCTGATCGGCATCACCCACTACAGCCCCGATGAAGAAGAGCAGTTGTTGCGCGAACAGCTGCAGCACCGGCCAGCGGGCCTGCTGGTGACCGGCATCGACCAGAACACCGCCACGCGCGAACTGATGGCACACAGTGGCGTGCCCTGCGTGCACCTGATGGAGCTCTCGGCTGACCCTGGGCAGTACTGCGTGGGCTTTTCGCAGCGCGACGCGGGCGATGTCATCACCCGTCACTTGCTGGACCGGGGCCGGCGGCGCATCGCCTTTGTTGCCGCCCAGCTGGACCCGCGTACCCTGCAACGCGCCGAGGGCTACCGCCGCGCACTGCGGGCCGCGGGACTGTACGACCCGGTTCTGGAACGGCTCGACCCGCGCCCATCGTCCATGGCCCTGGGCGGGCAACTGCTGGAGCGGCTGCTGCGCGAGCACCCCGACTGCGACGCTGTCTTCTTCTGCAACGACGACCTGGCCCAGGGCGGGTTGCTCGCTGCACTGCGCCTGGGCGTGGCCGTGCCGCAGCGGGTGGCAGTCGCGGGCTTCAACGACCTTTCGGGCAGCGACCAGATGCTGCCGCCGCTGACCACGGTGGCCACCCCGCGCGGAGCCATCGGCGAGGCCAGCGCCCAGATGCTGCTGACACTGATGCGCGGCGACACGCCGACACACCATTCGGTGGACCTGGGCTTCGAGCTGCGCGTGCGAGCCAGCAGCTGAGCCTCACCCGTACTGGTACGCTGCTGCAGACGCAAACAACCCGTCCCTGAATCCGGAGCACAGTGCCTGATCGGTCGCGTGCCGAAGATCACACTCAGTTACAGCGACGGCCCGGCTACGCACACCCGCTTCACAGGGGCACTGGATAATTCCGACCCATGCTTCCTAACCTTCGCCGCCGCGCGATCCTGACCCTGTTGCCGTTGAGCCTGACGGCCAGCTTTGTGGCACCGGCCCAAGCCGCCCTGGTCGAACTGCCACCCATCGACCGCATCGTCAACTACCAGCCCAAGCTGCCGCTGCAGGTCTTTACCTCTGACGGTGTGGAGCTGGCCCAGTTCGGGGCTGAGCGGCGATCCTATGTGCCGCTGGCCAAAACCCCCAAGCTGTTGCAGGACGCGGTGTTGGCGATCGAAGACGCCCGGTTTCGTCAGCACTCTGGCGTGGACCCCAAGGGCATGGCGCGCGCCGCGCTGGCCATGCTTACGGGTGGCCGCAAGCAGGGCGCCAGCACCATCACCCAACAGCTGGTTCGCACCATGCTGCTCACGCGGGAGCTGACCGTTGAGCGCAAGGCCAAGGAAATCCTGCTGGCGTTCAAAGTCGAAGATGCTCTATCAAAAGACCGCATCCTGGAGATTTATCTCAATGAAATTTTTCTGGGCCAGCGCGCCTACGGTTTTGCGGCGGCGGCGCAGATCTACTTCGGCAAGTCCATGGACCAACT
This sequence comes from Hydrogenophaga sp., assembly GCA_044342265.1. GTDB lineage: Bacteria > Pseudomonadota > Gammaproteobacteria > Burkholderiales > Burkholderiaceae_C > Hydrogenophaga. Next base: position 1,484 of record JBIIQD010000371.1, read on the forward strand.
GTCCATCGCGGAAACCGCCATGCTGGCCGGTCTGCCGCAAAACCCGTACTACGCCAACCCGGTCGCCAACCTTGAACGCGCCACCGCTCGCCAGCGCATCGTATTGCAACGCATGCACACCACGGGCGTGATCAGCGACTCCCAGTTGGCCGCGGCGCGGGCAGAAAAACTGGTGATCCGCCCGCCCGGTCAACGCGACGTCGAGGCGGCGCACGTGGCCGAGATGGCGCGCCGCGCCGTGGTCGATCGCCTTGGCGAAGTCGCCTACTCGCGCGGCATCCGTGTCATGACCTCGTTGCGGGCGGCTGACCAGCGCGCGGCCTACGCAGCCGTGCAGCGCGGCGTGCTGGCGCAAGACCGGCGCGGACCTTGGCGCGGTCCAGAGGGCCGTGGCGATCTGCCTGTGGATGATGGCGTCGAGCTGGAGCGGGCGGCCGCCGACATCCTCAAGGACCACCGAGACGACGACACCCTGCGCACGGCCATCGTGCTCTCTGCGAGCGCCAAGGAGGTGCGTGTCCTGCTCGCCAGCGGCGAGAAGCTTGGCATCGCTGGAGAGGGCCTGCGCTGGGCCCAGGCCGGTCTGTCAGGGAAAGCGGACAACACGTTGAAAATCCGGCGCGGATCTGTGCTTCGGGTGATCCGGGACGGCAAAGACTGGTCCATTTCTCAGTGGCCCGAGGCTGAAGCGGCTCTGGTGTCGGTGGACACGCGCAGTGGGCGGGTGCGTGCATTGGTCGGTGGCTTTGACTTCACCCGGCAGCCCTTCAACCACGTGACGCAAGGCTGGCGCCAGCCGGGCTCCACCATCAAGCCACTGCTGTACTCCGCAGCGCTGGAAGAGCGGGTCATGCCGCAAACGCTGATCGACGACTCTGCGTTCACGGCGGCCAACGGCTGGGCACCCGGCAACGCTGCGGGAAGTGCTGGCGTGCCACTCACGCTGCGCGAAGCGCTGACCAAATCGAGCAATCTGGTGAGCGTGCGCGTGTTGCAGCACACCGGGACCGCCAGGGCCCGCGACTGGATGGGGCGGTTCGGGCTGGACGTTGCCAAGCAGCCGGACAACCTGACACTGGCACTGGGCACCGGTCAGGTCACGCCGATGCAGATGGCCCGCGCCTATGCGACGCTGGCCAACGGAGGGTGGTCGCTTGAGCCGGTTGTGATCGAAAAAATCACCGACGCGCAAGGCAAGGTTTTGTTCGAGGCCCCGGTCGCAGCGCCCCTGACCGAAGACAACCGCGCGATCCCTGCGCGCAACGCCTATGTCATGGGCAGCCTTCTCAATGATGTCACCCGCGTTGGGACTGCCGCGAAGGCGCAGTCCCGTCTGAAGCGCAGCGACATCTACGGCAAGACCGGCACCACCAACGATGTGCTGGACGCGTGGTTTGCGGGCTACCAGCCGGGCCTGGCCGCTGTGGCCTGGATGGGATACGACAAGCCGCGCAGCCTCGGGGACCATGAGTCTGGCGGCAAGCTGGCCCTGCCGATGTGGATCGACTACATGACCGCCGCACTCAAGGGAGAACCCGTCGTCGCGGTGGGCGAGCCCCCTGCGGGGCTGGCCCGCGCAAAGGACGACTGGCTCTACGCCGAATGGCTCAATGGCGGCGCGGTCGAGTCGATCACTGACGACGCCGGCACTGCGCTGGCCGGTCCACCCACGTTGCTTGACGCGATCAAGGATCTGTTCAAGTAGCGGATCGTTTCGCTCAACCCGCGCAGATGCGGGCCTTGGCCTCGGCGTATTCGCGCTTGAAACGCGCCACCATTTCCGCTGCAGGCATCACCTCGCGGATAGCACCAATGCCCTGGCCACAACCCCAGATGTCTTTCCAGGCCTTGGCCGCGTTAGCGCCTTCGCCAGTGCTGAAGTTCATCTTGCTGGGGTCGCTCTCGGGCAATTGGTCCGGGTCCATGCCGGCATTGCGGATGCTTCCCTTGAGGTAGTTCCCATGGATGCCGGTGTAGAAGTTGCTGTAAACGATGTCGTCGGAGTTGCTCTGGGTGATCATCTGCTTGTAGCCATCCACCGCCCGCGCTTCTTCTGTGGCGATGAAGGCCGAGCCGATGTAGGCAAAGTCAGCACCCATCGCCTGCGCCGCCAGCACGGCGCCGCCCGAAGCGATGGAACCCGACAGTGCCACGGGACCATCGAACCACTCGCGGATCTCCTGGATCATGGCGAAGGGGCTTTTCACGCTGGCATGGCCACCGGCACCGGCCGCCACCGGGATCAGGCCGTCGGCACCCTTCTCAATCGCCTTG
>JBIIQD010000373.1:0-3756 GCA_044342265.1 Hydrogenophaga sp.
AGCACCAGCCCGATCAGCAATGCAAGGAACTCGGGGCTGAATGCGGCGCCGCCTTCGACCTGGAAGTCTCCTTTTGCCGGCAAGCTCCAATCTCCCGGCGCACCGCCCACCAGCCAGCCGAGCAAAGCCAAGCCGCCAATGAGCGCCAGAGAGACCCACAGCACCGGCTTTTGTTGACCGGTCAGATCAAAGTGTTTGCGCGCCTTGCGTGCGTACGCGACCGAGGCCGCGATGCCCGCCACGATGCCGATCAGCGCCAAGGTCTGTCCAAGTTGCCACACCGGCCAAGGGAATGAAAAGCCGCCTTTGCTGAGGTAGAAATGACCGGCCTGCCAGGCTTCTTCAAAGCTGGGCAACACCTCGGTGAAAACGATGTACCAGATCAGCAATTGCAAATAGATGGGCACGTTGCGAAAGAACTCCACATACCAGTAGCACAGCTTGCGAACCAGGTAGTTGGCTGAGAAGCGTCCGACGCCGATCAGTGTGCCGACGATGGTGGCCAGCACGATGCCAATGATGGCCACCTTCAAGGTGTTGAGCAGACCGATTCCGAACGCGGTCCAGTAGGTGCTCATGACGTCGTACGGAATCAGCGTCTCGCTGACATCAAAGCCAAAGGGCTGGTTCATGAAGTCGTAGCCGCTCTGGATGCCGCGTTCGCGCATGTTGCGCAAGGTGTTGCGCACCAGGAGCCAGATCAGGCCCACGACCGACGCCAAAGCGACGATCTGGTAGATCACGCTGCGCCCTTCGCGGCTGTTCCAGGACATCGAGCGCCGCTTTTTGGTGGGCAGAGGTCGCGCGTCGATCATGTTTTGGGACATGTTGTGTTCCGATAAGCCTAAAAAAACAGCACAAGTGCCCTACGAAAAGAATTCATAGAACACTTGTGCCTTTGACGGCCAAGCGCCGTGGGTGACTGGCTTAGCGCAGCGGGGGGGCGTACAGGAAGCCGCCGTTGCTCCAGAGGTTGTTCTTGCCACGTGGCAGGTTGATGGCGGTCTTGGGCCCGACGTTGCGCTCGAAGCTTTCACCGTAGTTGCCCACGGATTTGATCGCGCGCGCCAGCCACTCTTTGTCCAGGCCCAAGTGCTTGCCCAGGTCTTCAGTGACACCCAGCATGCGCCCGACTTGTGGGTCGGTGCTGGTCTTCATCTGGTCCACGTTGGCCTGGGTGATGCCATATTCCTCGGCTTCGATCAAGCCGTTGAGCACCCATTTGGTGATGGCGAAGAACTCATCATCGCCGCGACGCACCATGGGGCCCAGAGGCTCCTTGGAGATCAGGTCAGGCAGGATCACGTGAGCCGCCGGGTCCTTGGCTTCCTTGGCGCGGACCGAGGCCAAACCCGAAGCGTCGGTGGTGTAGGCCTGGCAGCGGCCTGAGAAGTAGGCACCGGTGGCGGCTTCGACTTTCTCAAACACCACAGGCTTCAGATTGAGCTTGTTGGCGCGTGAGAAGTCGGTCAGGTTCTTTTCGGTGGTGGTGCCAGACTGCACGCACACGGTGGCGCCCTTGAGCTGCTTGGCGCTGGTGATCTTGCCTTTTGGCACGAGAAAGCCTTGACCGTCGTAGTAGTTCACGCCGACAAAGTTCAGGCCCAGCGACGCATCGCGGGACAGGGTGTTGGTCGTGTTGCGCGACAGCACGTCGATTTCGCCAGACTGCAGCGCCGTGAAGCGCTGCTGCGCGTTCAGCGGGACCCACTTGACCTTGGTGGCATCGCCCAGAACCGCAGCAGCCACGGCCTTGCAGTAGTCAACATCCAGACCTGACCAGGCACCATTGCTGTCAGCCTGCGAGAAGCCGGCCAGGCCTGTGTTCACGCCGCAGACCAACTGGCCGCGCGCTTTGATAGCGTCCAGGGTCTTGCCCGCATGGGCGGGCAGGCTGGTGAGGGCAGCCAGGGCGCCCAGAGACATCACAGCCAGTTTCAGAGACTTCAGTTTCATCAAACACTCCGTTGTTAGGAAAATTAAGCACGCGCAGGGGAAGATGCACCAGTTCGGGGCAGCCCCTGCACCCGCTGAGCGACTGTATTCCCGCCCAACAGGCCATGGCATCGGGGTTTACGTGGGAAAACTATGCGAAGAATGTATCGCCCCATCGCCTGCACTACGACCCCCAATGTGCGCCCGGCCTTCGAAGCAGGTTTCATGCCAGTGTCGGGTGGCTGGCCGTCTCGGCAGTGACAAGCTTTTTTTCTGTTTGCCGCGCACAACCGTAAGCTCTGGGAAAAGAGAACTGCCTGGAGACATGCCCGTGACGAATCTTGCAACAGCCCGTTCATCAGGGTCGGGCCCGAGGCCTCACCACCGCTTTTGGCCACGACGTCTGCCGCACGCCATCACACCGCCGGCCACTTCGCTGTGGTTCAACCTGGAGGTGAGCGCCCGGCGCTACCCGGACAAGCCGGCCCTGGTGTTTTTTGATCGCACCACCACTTACCGAGAACTGCATGAACAGGCCGTCCGGCTGGCGGCGCACTTGCACGCGCAGGACGTGAAGTCTGGTGATCGGGTGATTCTGTTCATGCAGAACTGCCCGCAGTGGATCGTCGCGCACTGCGCCATCTTGCGTGCCAACGCGGTGGTGGTGCCGGTCAATCCGATGAACAGGGCCGAAGAACTCAAGCACTACATCACCGACCCTGACGCCAAGGTCGCCATCTGCGCCGCCGACCTCTCGAGCGAACTGCTCAAAGCCAATGCCGACCTGCCCAAGGAGCAACGCCTGTCGCACCTGGTGGTGGCGCATTACCACGACGCCTTGGGTCCCGATGCCGAGATACCGCCTGCATGGGCCGATTGGCTGGTCACCCGGCACCCCCAACCGCTCATGCCAGGCGGGAGTGTTGCCGACTGGGCCCAGGCGCTGGCGTGCACTGACGCGGCGCCTGTGCACGACCGACAGCCGGGCGATTTGAGCGTGCTGCCTTACACCAGCGGCACCACGGGTCTGCCCAAGGGCTGCATGCACACCCACGCCTCGATCATGCACAACGCCGTGGCGGGGCAACTCTGGACCGGCGGTACGCATGAAAACGTGTCGCTGGTGGTGGTGCCGATGTTTCACATCACCGGAATGGTGGTGGGTCTGCATTCGGGTATCTACACCGGCTCGACCATCGTGCTGATGCCGCGCTGGGACCGTGAGCTGGCCGGGCGCCTGATCTCTGTGTGGAAGGTCACGCACTGGAGCAACATCCCGACCATGGTGATCGACCTGCTGGCGAGTCCGCGCTATGACCAGTACGACCTCTCCAGTCTGGTGTTCATTGGTGGTGGCGGCGCGGCGATGCCGCAGGCGGTTGCTCAACGCTTGTTCGAGCAGTTTGGACTGCGCTACGCCGAGGGTTACGGGTTGACAGAAACGGCCGCGCCGTCGCACAACAACCCCGCAGACAACCCCAAGCAGCAGTGCCTGGGCATTCCGTTTCTGAGCACCGATGCGCGGGTGGTGGATCCCGAGACCTTGCAGGAAATGCCGCAGGGTGAGGCTGGCGAAATCATCATCCGCGGTCCGTCGGTGTTTGCGGGCTACTGGAAGCGACCGGAAGCCACGGCGGCGGCCTTCATTGAATTCAATGGCCAGCGGTATTTCCGTTCTGGCGACCTGGGCCGGGTCGACGAGGATGGCTACTTCTTCATCACGGACCGCCTCAAGCGCATGATCAATGCCAGTGGATTCAAAGTCTGGCCCGCCGAGGTGGAGGCGCTCATGTTCAGACACCCTGCCATCGCCGAGGCCTG
>JBIIQD010000374.1:0-3754 GCA_044342265.1 Hydrogenophaga sp.
CATGGAGGGTGAAGCCAGGGATCTGGCACTGGCCCACGCCGCGATCGCTAGGCACGCGCAAAGCACGGGCGAACCGTTTGCAGCACCTTGTGTGATTCTTTCGGGGGGCGAAACCACAGTGACAGTCAAAGGTACAGGAAACGGGGGGCGAAACACCGAGTTTGTCCTGGCACTCACACAGACACTGAACGCATGCCCGGGCATCTATGCGCTATCTGCAGGAACCGACGGTCTTGACGGGAATGGTGCCGCCGCCGGCGCCTGGGCGGGGCCAGGCACTCTGGTAAAGGCCAAGGGGCAGAGCCTGAACCCAGTCAACTACCTGAACAACAACGACAGCTTCAGTTTTTTCAACGAACTGGATGCAACTGTGATCACTGGACCAACGTTCACGAATATCAACGACTTCCGGGCATTGCTGATTGAAGCACCAGAAAAGGCGAAGACATGAATACGCAAGATATCAGTGAGGTGCTTGTGGCCCAGAGGACGGCCTTGCGGTTCACGCGCTTTAACGAAGAAACCGTCTGGCAACTCGGTTCAGCGCTCAAACAACTCGCCGAACGAGATGGCCTTTCGCTCGCCTTTGAGATTCGCTTGAACAAGGAGACCGCCTTTTCGTACTCGATGGCTGGTTGCACGCCTGCCAATACCGACTGGATACGAAGGAAGCGAAATACCGTTGAGCTGCTGCATGAATGCTCTTATGCAGTCGGGCGCGGATGCCTGGGCATCCGGACAGGGATCCTGGATGAGATGGGGCTGAGTCGGCGGGACTTCGCCTCCCACGGTGGAGGAGTTCCTTTGCGATGGATGACCGGCAGCGTTTTTGGTGTGGTGACGACATCGGGAGCCAAGGACTTCATCGACCACAACATCGCAGTGGAGGCCATCGCCTCGGTGTGTGGAACAAAGGTTGCAGTCCTGTCCGAGTAAACCGCCCAGTCCCCTGCCCCTGATTTCGCGCACTACTCGGCTTTGACTCCGTGCATGCGACAGACTGCAGCGGCTGACACACGGTTTGCTTCCATCGTTTCAGAGGTGACATCATGATCGAGAGAATCGAAGCCTCCTACGACGCGTTGCCACGGTCAGAGCAACGGGTGGCCACCCAGGTGATGAACAATCACCGCCGCCTGGCGGGCATGTCCATTGGTGACATTGCAATGGCCTCACATGTGAGCAAACCGACGGTGATTCGCTTCTGTCGAAGCCTGGGCTACCAGGGGTTTGCCGAGTTCAAGAAGAAGATGGTGGACGCCACGCAGGTCTCGGGTGGCGTTCAACTGATCAACCGCAGCGTGGAGGCGAGTGACGACACATCGGAGCTTCTGCTCAAAATGGTGGATGCTTCAATAGCCTCGCTGATCCAGTACCGAAAAAACGCTTCTTCGCGTGCTTTGGGGGACGCCGTGCATGCAATCTGCCAGGCCCGGGAGCAAGGCGGTCGGGTGTTTTTCTTCGGTGCGGGCAATTCATGTGTCGTTGCAAGGGATGCGCGACACAAGTTTCTGAGGCTGGGGCTCCCGACCATCATGTTCGATGACAGCCATGAGCAGCTCATGGGCGCCACACTGTGCCGAGAAAACGATGTGGTGGTCATCATCTCGAATTCCGGGCGCACCAAGGACATGCTGGAAGTGGCGAGCACCGCCAAACGAGCCAAGGCTTGCGTGGTCACCGTCACATCCACCGGATCGCCCCTGGAGGCCCTTTCTGACATTCATCTGCTAGCGGATCACCACGATGGATTCGACTGCTATCTTCCAACGACCTCCCGATCTCTGCATCTGATGGTTATCGATATCTTGGCCGTCAATGTTGCTCTGAAGATTGGCGTTGAGGACCTCAGGGATCGGATGTGTGGCATCCAAGGACTGCTGCAGGCAAAGCGGTACGCCTAGATGTTCAAGTGAATCTGCATACTTGGAGGCTCTAAAGCGGGCATTGGTGAACGCCTCCTTTTCAACCAAACGAGCCCCAAGCCGCGCCCTCAAACCCCAACCTACTTCAAACCTAAAGTATTTTTTCAGCCCGTTGCATATAACCGACACCACGCTTTTTTCGCCGGTGCTACCGTCGCTGGACCATGAAAAAGCTATGGGACATTTCTCCTCCGGTTCACGCCAGCTCGCCTGTTTTTCCGGGTGACACGGCCTACAGCCAGCAATGGGTGGCGAGCATCGGGCCGGGGTGTCCGGTCAATGTCAGCGCCATCACGCTCTCGCCCCATGTGGGTGCCCACGCCGACGCGCCGTTGCATTACGACCCTGAGGGCGCAACCATTGGCTGCGTTGATCTGGAGCCGTTCATCGGCCCATGCCGCGTGATCCATGCCATCGGCTGCGGACCACTGGTCCGGCCAGAACACCTTGCGCATGCGATGCACAACCTCCCGCCCAGGGTGCTGGTGCGCGTGTACAAAGACATGCCGCAAGAACACTTCGATACCGCCCTGCCCGCCTTCGCGCCCGAGACCGTGGCGCTGCTGGCCGACCGGGGCGTGCTGCTGATCGGCATCGACAGCGCGAGCATCGACCCGGCCGAGAGCAAGACGCTGGACAGCCACCAGACCATCCGCCGCCGCGGCCTGCGCGTTCTGGAAAACCTGCTGCTCGACGATGTGCCCGAGGGCGATTACGAACTGATCGCCCTGCCCCTGAAGCTGAGCACCGCCGACGCTTCTCCCGTGCGCGCGGTGTTGAGAGAACTGTGACCTGAAAGTGACCAGAATGACCACCCACCAAGACTGCCTGGCGCTCGACGCCCAAGATCTGTTGCGCCCGCTGCGCGATGAATTCAGCATCCCCGACGGCACCATCTACCTCGACGGCAATTCGCTGGGCGTGATGCCGCGCAGCGCGCCCGCGCGGGTGGCCCAGGTGGTGACGCAGGAATGGGGCACCGACCTGATCCAGAGCTGGAACAAGAACGGCTGGTTTGGCCTGCCTCAGAAGGTGGGCGACAAGATCGCGAGCCTGATCGGCGCTGGTGCGGGCGAGGTCGTGGCCACCGACAGCACCTCGGTCAACCTGTTTAAGGTACTGAGCGCGGCGATGAACATCGCCGCTGCCGACGCCCCACAGCGCAAGCGCATCGTGAGCGAGCGCAGCAACTTCCCGACCGACCTCTACATCGCCGAGGCGCTGTGCAAGCAGCACGGGATGGAGCTGGTGCTGGTCGAGCCCGAAGAGATCGCCGCCTCGCTGACCGCCGAGGTCGCGATCCTCATGCTCACCCACGTGAACTACCGCACTGGCGCGATGCACGACATGTCGGCGGTGACGGCGGCCGCACACGCCGAGGGCATCCTCACCGTGTGGGACCTGGCGCACAGCGCGGGCGCGGTGCCGGTGGAGCTGAGGAAGGCCAAAGCCGATTTTGCGGTGGGCTGCGGCTACAAGTACCTCAATGGCGGCCCCGGCGCGCCCGCCTTTGTCTGGGTCAACCCGCAACACGCTGACCGCTTCTGGCAGCCGCTCGCAGGCTGGTGGGGCCACGCCGCACCGTTCGCCTTCACGCCCGACTACCAGCCCGCGCCGGGCATCACGCGCTACCAGTGCGGCACACAACCCATGATCAGCCTGGCCGCGCTCGAATGCGGTGTGGACACCGTGCTGGGTGCTGAACCCCTGGGCGGCATGGCCGCGCTGCGCGCCAAGTCGCTGGCGCTGACCGACCTCTTCATCGCGCTGGTGGAAGAGCGCTGCACAGGTCACGGCCTGGGCCTGGCCACGCCCCGCGAGCATGCGCA
>JBIIQD010000375.1:0-3729 GCA_044342265.1 Hydrogenophaga sp.
CGGCATTGACCTGTTTCTGCCCTTGCTGTCCATCCACGAACCTTTTGAGCACACCATGGCAAACCGCTTCGCTCCCCTGATCCGCCGTATTGCCGTTGCCTTCCTGGCAGGCAACGCGTGGTGTACCGTCGCGCAGGCCCAGGTCGGCATGACTACTTATCACGTGCAGGCGCGCCCGGTCACGATGATCTACCCGACACAGGCGGTCTCCCGTCCCCAGACTTTCGGACCTTTCACGATCGATGTGGCGCTCAACGCCGCGCCACTCAACCAGCGCCAGCGCCTGATCGTGATCTCGCACGGGACGGGTGGCAGCGCCATCGCCGACCACGCATTGGCCGCCGCCCTGGCGCGCGCCGGCTTCGTGGTGGCGCAGCCAGAACACGAAGGCGACAACTGGCAGGACACCCGGCTGGCCGGGCCAGAATCGTTTCAGCGCCGCCCGCAGGAGATCCTTCAGGTGATCGACGCGCTCGCCAAGGACCCGAAGTGGTCTGCCCGGCTCGACCTGTCAAAGGTTGGTGTGCACGGCATGTCGGCCGGCGGCGTGACCGGCATTTCGCTGGCGGGCGGCCAGTGGCGCATGCTCAACCTCGTGCGCCATTGTCAGAAGAATCTCGAGGCCGACGAGTCCTTTTGCTTCCAGGGCGCCAAGGACGGCGCGGCCCGCGCCCAGCGCCAGTCCGGCTACGACCAGGCCCGGTATGTACCCGAGTTCTTTCTCCCCGACACGCTCAAGACCCTGCACGGTGGACGCGCGCCCGTGAAAGACAGCACCGAGGCGCGCCCCGACCTGCGCATCGCCTCGGTCACGCTGGCCGTGCCGCTGGCCGCCATCTTCAGCGCCGAGAGTCTGGCGCGTATCCGCGTGCCGGTCGGCGTGGTCAGTGCGCAGCGCGACGAGGTGCTGGTGCCGCGTTTCCACTCCGACCACCTGCTGGCGCATTGCAAGACCTGCACCCGGCTGGCCGACCTGCCCGGCGCCGGGCATTTCGACCTGCTCTGGCCCTGGCCCGAACCGGTGGCGCGCGAGGTGGCGGCGATGCAGGTGCGCGGTGGCGCGCCGGTACCGGGCTTCGACGGCCGGTTGCGCGAGACCGCGCATGCAAAAATCGTTGTCTTTCACCGTCAGCATCTGAACCCATGACCCTTCGCAACACCTTCCTGCGCTGGCTGCCTGTCGACAGCCGCCCAGGCGTGCGCAAGCGGCTGGGCCTGGTGAGCGGCACGACTCTTGTCGTTGCCATGTACATCTGGTTGACGAGTTCGCGACACTCTGGATTCGATGTGTCACTGGTGTACAGCATGGCCATCAGCGGCGCGATCTGGTTCCTCAGCGACCCGCTGCGCATTGCCCTGCGCCACTGGTTTGGAGCCCTTCACGGGCCCCACTACTGGTTCCACGGCCCCCGGACCTGGCTGTACATGGGACTGTCCATCGTGGTCGGCTACGCCATAGGTACCTTTATCGGCGATGCCTATGCGGGGCATTCCACCTGGGAACTGCTGACGATTTCCCCCCAGCGCTTCTGGGGCATCGGCTTGTCCGCCCTGATGTTGGCCATTGGCTTCAATATGTACTTTCATCAACGCGGCACGGCCGAAAGCCTGCAGCGCGTGGCCACCGAAGCACGGCTGAAGCTGTTGGAAACCCAGCTTGAACCGCACATGCTGTTCAACACCCTGGCCAACCTGCGCGTACTGATCCAGACCGACCCGCCGCGTGCGGTCCAGATGCTCGACCGGCTCAACGACTACCTGCGCGCCACGCTAAGCGCCTCGCGCACCGACGCACAGTCGGGCAACCACTCCCTGGCCGACGAGACCGCCCGGCTGCGCGACTACCTCGAACTCATGGCGGTGCGCATGGGGCCGCGACTGGCCTACGCTTTCGACGCGCCCGACGACCTGCTGAGCCAACCGGTGCCGCCGCTGCTGCTGCAGCCGCTGGTGGAAAACGCGATCCGCCATGGGCTGGAACCGCGCGTCGAAGGCGGTCGCATCATGGTGCGTGCGTGCCGCGAAGGGCAGCAGCTGGTGATCGAGGTGGCCGACACCGGTGTCGGCATGGATCCCTCTGCACCTGCCCGGTCCGGCGATGGCGGCTTCGGCATCGCGCAGGTGCGCGAACGCCTCGCCAGCCTGCCCGGCGGACCTGGCCGTCTGGAGCTGCAGAGCGCCCCCGGCCTGGGCACCACCATCCGCATTCATCTGCCCCTGACCGAAGACGCCCCCGCCGCATGAGCGCCACCGCCCTGATCGCCGAAGACGAACCACTGCTGGCCGCAGCGCTGCAGGCCGAGCTGGCGCGCGCGTGGCCGCAACTGCAGATCGTGGCGACCGTGGGCCACGGCGCTGCCGCGGTCGAGCAGACGCTGACGCTGCGACCCGACGTGGTTTTCATGGACATCCGCATGCCTGGCATGACCGGCCTGGAAGCCGCCGCAGAACTGGCCGAGGAATGGCCCAACGAGCGCCCGTTTCCGGCGCTGGTGTTCGTGACCGCCTACGACCAGTACGCCGTGCAGGCCTTCGAGGCGCAGGCGGTGGATTACCTGCTCAAGCCGGTGGTGCCCGAGCGGCTCGCGCGCACGGTGCAGCGGGTGCAGCAGCGGCTGGCCGAAAGAGAAACCGCAGCGCCTGCGGATTCGGTCGAGGACGTGACCTTCGAACGCCTGCGTGCCCTGCTCGCGGCGCCGTCCGCGCCGGCGCTGAAGGTGATCCAGGCCAGCGTCGGCAGCACGATCCGCGTGGTGCCGGTGGACGAGGTGCTGGTGTTCGAGGCGGCCGACAAATACGTGCGGGTGTTGACGGGTGAGACCGAGCTGCTGATTCGAACCCCGCTCAAGGAACTGCTGCCGCAACTGGACGACAGCGTGTTCTGGCAGGTGCACCGCGGCACCGTGGTCCGCGCGACCGCAATCCGCAGCGTGCACCGCGACGAGGCGGGCAAGCTCAGCCTCGAAGTCGCCGGGCTCAAGGAACGGCTGCCCGTGAGCCGCCTCTACGCCGGGCGTTTCAAGGCGATGTAAGCCCGGCTCAGAAGCTTCCGGTGAACTGGTAGCGCGACGCCGGGTGCCACATGGCTGCAACGGAAGCCACCTTCCCCATCGACCGCGTCTGCCGCCGCAGCACCAGACTCGGTTCCCCAGAAGGCATGGCCAGCATCTCGGCCACGGACGCCGACGGCAACACCGCCTCGATCACGAAGCTCACGCCTTGCAGCGGCGCGACCCGCATCAGGTAGGCGTTGGGCGTCTGCGAGGTGAAGTCCTGCGCCAGGTAATCCGGAGCGACCTCGGGGTTGACGTGGCGGTCCTCGACCTGGATCGGCTGGCCGTTCTCGAAGTGCACGACCACCGAGTGGAACAGCGTCGCCTCGGGCTTCACGCCAAAGGCGCGCGCCAATGCCTCGCCCGCCTTCACGCGCTCGAGCTTGTGCAGCTCGCTGCGGTGCTGGTGGCCGCGGGCGGCGATTTCCTCGGCGATATTGCGGATCGCGACCAGCGTCGACTGGTACTTCTGCTGCGCCACATAGGTGCCCGAGCCTTGCACCCGCTCGACGATCTGTTCGTCGCCCAGCTCGCGGATGGCTCGGTTGACCGTCATGCGCGAGACGCCGAATTCGCGCGCCAGCGCTTCTTCGCCCGGGATCGCGTCGCCCTCCTTCCACTGACCGTTCTGGATGCGCTCCAGCACGTGCTGCTTGACGCGCTGGTAGGCCGGAGG
>JBIIQD010000376.1:0-3727 GCA_044342265.1 Hydrogenophaga sp.
TGGTGCTCGCGCCCGACCCCGACTGGGTGCGCAGACTTCCAGAGGGCAAGCTGCCTGACCGCAGCGACTTCACGCGATTCGGCCAGGACCTGGTGGGGCGCATGAAGGTCTGGAACGGCGCGACCGATGCAGCCACCCAACTGGCCGACGAGTTCGCCGAGTGGCTGCAGCGCCCGGACCTGTCGCAGGTCCATGCGCTGTAAGCGGCGCGGATAATTGAGGCATGACCCGTCTTCTGACCGCTGCGCTGTACAAGTTTGTCGATCTGCCCGACTTCGCTGCCCTGCGCGAGCCGCTGCAGGCCCTGTGCGAAGCCCATCAGGTCAAGGGCACGCTGCTGCTCGCGCGCGAGGGCATCAACGGCACCATCGCAGGCCCCGAGGCGGGTGTGCGCGCTGTGCTGGCGCACTTGCGATCACTCCCGCCCCTGGCGACGCTGACGCACAAAGAGTCCTGGGCCTACAAGCCGCCTTTCCTGCGCATGAAGGTGCGGCTGAAGAAAGAGATCGTTACCCTGGGCGTGCCTGAGCTGGATCCGAATCGCACCGCAGGCCAGTATGTCAAGCCGCAGGACTGGAACGCGCTGCTCGCCGATCCCGACGTGCTGGTGATCGACACCCGCAACGACTACGAGGTGGCGATTGGCAGCTTCAAGGGCGCGATCAACCCCGACATCAAGACCTTCACCGAACTGCCCGCCTGGCTTGATGCGCAGCCCGCGCTGCAAGGTGGCAAGAAGCCCAAAGTCGCCATGTTCTGCACCGGTGGCATCCGCTGTGAAAAGTCCACGGCGCTGATGAAGATGCGTGGCTTTGACGAGGTCTACCACCTCGAAGGCGGCATCCTCAAGTACCTGGAGGAGGTGCCGCCTGAGCAGAGCGCCTGGGAAGGCGAGTGTTTCGTGTTTGACGAGCGGGTGAGCGTGGGGCACGGCCTTCAGCCCGGTCCGTACGAACTGTGTCGCTCCTGCCGCTGGCCGCTGGGACCGCAAGACAAAGCCTCACCGCTGTACCGCAAGGGCGTGAGCTGCCCACATTGCCACAGCCTGCGCACGCCCGAGGAAAAAGAGCGGCTCGCGGAGCGCCAGCGCCAGGTCGAACTCGCCCAGGCGCGGGGCGAGGCCCATGTGGGCGCTCGGATGCCATCGCCCGAGAAGCATTGAGGTTCGGCTGAAACCCCAAGCGAGTATTGATTGCGCTGCAGCGCCACCGCTGCCACTGGGTTAGATTGCGGGCATGAGCTCTACCCTACGCGCCGACCCGTCGGCCATCGATTCGCGCCAGGCTGCCTGGCGGCTGCTGGTGGCCCTGGGCCTGGTGGTGCTGGGCAACAGCAGCATGTATGTGGTGTCAGTGGTGCTGCCCACGGTACAGACCGAGTTTGGCATCGACCGCGCCAGCGCCTCTTTGCCCTACACCTTCATGATGGTCTGCCTGGGGATCGGCGGCATCTGGACCGGTCGCATGGCCGACCGCCATGGCCTGATGAAGGTGCTCTGGCTGGGCGCGATGGCGGTGGCGGGTGGCTTCATCTGGGCCGCGCAGTCGGGCAGCATCTGGACCTTCGGGCTGGCGCACGGCCTGCTCGGACTGCTGGGTGGCGCTTCGACGTTTGCACCTTTGTTGGCCGACACGTCCCAGTGGTGGAACCGTCGGCGTGGCATCGCGGTGGCGATCTGCGCCAGCGGCAACTACATCGCGGGCGCTCTCTGGCCGCCACTGGTGCAGCACGGCATTGAAACCATCGGCTGGCGTCCCACCTACACCATCATGGGCGTGGTTTGCGGCCTGGGGATGTTGGCGCTGTCGGGGCTGATGCGCCAGCGCCCGCCCCTGGCGCCGCCGTTGCCGGTCAGCGTGGTGGGTGCCGCGCCCCTGGTCGACCGCAGCCGCCCGTTTGGCCTCAGCCCGTCGTTGGCCCAGTGGCTGCTGTGCGTGGCCGGGGTGGGCTGTTGTGTCGCGATGTCGATGCCGCAAGTGCACATCGTGGCCTATTGCACCGACCTGGGTTTTGGCGCGGCGCGCGGCGCCGAGATGCTGTCGCTGATGCTGGCCAGCGGCATCGTCAGTCGCCTGGTATCCGGCTATATCTGCGACCGCATCGGCGGCATCCGCACCCTCTTGCTGGGCTCGGCGCTGCAGGGCATTGCGCTGCTGCTGTTCCTGCCGTTTGACGGCATGGTGCCGCTGTATGTGATCTCGGCGCTGTTCGGGCTGTTCCAGGGCGGCATCGTGCCGTCCTACGCGATCATCATCCGTGAGCACTTTCCTCTGGAGGAGGTCGGCGCGCGAGTCGGCGCCGTGATCATGGCCACGCTGCTGGGCATGGCGCTGGGTGGATGGCTCTCGGGCTGGATCTTTGACCAGACCGGCAGCTACGACGCCGCCTTCCTCAATGGCATCGCCTGGAACCTGCTGAACCTGGCGATTGTCGGCTGGCTGTACCGGCGGTTGCGTTCAAACAAGCCTCCATCAGTGGCTTGAAGTGCCACGGCTCCAAGTTTGCCTGCGCAGACTTGGACAGCCCGAAGTGCCACCGGCTCTGACGGTGGCGCGGCCTGCAAGGCACGCCGCAGGCAGCACGGGGGGACTCTACTTCCCGCTGACGTACTCGGCGACTGCGGCCATCTCCAGCTCCGTCATCTTCTCCGCCACCACGTGCATCACCACGTTGTCGTTGGTGCGCTCGCGTTTGTTGAACGACTTGAGCTGGGTGTGGATGTAGCCGGAGAACTGGGTGGCCAGGCGCGGCAGGTTGGCCGCCCCTTCGGCGTTGGTGCCGTGGCAGCTCACGCAGGCCGGCACACCGCTGAACTTGTTGCCGTTGTGGTAGATGTAGCGGCCCATCGCAGCCAGCTGCGGCTCTTTGGGCTCCTCGCGCGGGAGGGCCATCTTCTCGTAGAACTTGCCCAGCGCCAGCATCTCGTCCGGCGTGAGTTTGGACACCATTTCGGACATGGCCGTGCTCTTGCGGGTGCCGCTCTTGAAGGCGCCCAGCTGTTTGGCGATGTACTCGGCGTGTTGACCCGCCAGGCGAGGGAAGACCTCGCTGGTGGACTCGCCGTTCATGCCGTGGCACAGGAAGCAGGAGCCGCCGGCGATCTTCTTCGCACGCGCCTCGTCGGCCTGGGCGAAGACGCTCGTCGATACAAAAAGCGCCACGACCAACGTGAAGGTGGAGCGGGTGGTGTTCGGGCTAAAGGGACGAGCGTTCATGTCCGGACAGGATGAAGGGGTCGATGCATGCCGCCAGCGGCAGCCGCGGAACCGGCTTCGCCGGGCCGCTGGCGGCGCGGGGGGTTAGGCGAGCGTATCGGCCCAGATGTTGCGCGCCCAGGCCATGGCGTAGCGGCCTTCGAGTTCGCTGGCGGCCACCGACACACCGCCGGAACCCGGCACGGTCAGCATGGTTTTCTGGGCAGCGTCGTAGCGGTGCACGCTGGCCACATGCACCACGTCTTCGTCGGTCACGAAGCTGTAGCAGGTGTTGGCGTAGATCGGCAGCTGCGGCGGCTCCTTGCCTTGCAGCAGCGAGACCACAGCGGCCGCGCAGGTTTTGCCGTGCTGATTGGCCATGTGGCCCGACTTGGGCATGGCCGGGGCGATCTGGATCGCATCGCCCAGCACGTGGATATTCTTCGCGGCCTTGGACTCGAAGGTCAGGAAATCCACCTCGCACCAGCGGTTGTTGGCGGTGGCCAGGCCAGTCTTGACGGCGATGTCACCGG
>JBIIQD010000017.1:0-13900 GCA_044342265.1 Hydrogenophaga sp.
CGAGGTAGAGCGCATCACCGCCTACCACGGCACGGTATAATCAAGGGCGTTGCCGGTGTAGCTCAGTCGGTAGAGCAGCTCATTCGTAATGAGAAGGTCGGGTGTTCGATTCATCTCTCCGGCACCACGCAGATACAAGAAAGCCCACTATCAATTTGGTAGCGGGCTTTTTCTTTGGGTGTTGCTTGTAGGCAATCTGTAGGCAAGTTGCCACTTTCAAGGTGCGGATTCGTCTCAGTCTTGCATGAGTGTGCCGACTACTTGTTGATCCAATGCCTCGGTTCTCGGCACTCCCGAGAAGGGCTTTTCACTTGAGCGCTTCTTCAAGTGAATCGCCCCAAGCGTGCATCCGTTGCGGCGGCGGATGACACATCTTGGCTCGGTGGTTCGGTTTCCCTAGGAGGTGACCCAAGGTTCTGATGGCACCTTGAAAATGGCCTGGCCCACTTCTGGTACTCCGCCTCCAGTTCGGCCAGTTCCTCGGTTTCCCAGTCGTCCTCATCGGTTACCAAGTCCGCCAGCGAATCATATTCAAGGACCTCGGCCTTCGGGGTCACGCCTTGCTCCTTGAAGCGAGCCGAGACCGCGATGTAGATACCTTGAAGCAGCTCGATATGAACAATCTCTGCCGCTGTTTTTCCCACAGTCTGAGCTACTCTTGACAGAACAAAGCAGGCAGCCTCTTTGAACCCCACCACCCCTGATGCCATTGCGATCTCGAACAGATCAACAACGATGGCGTGCAGCGCACGTTGGTTCAGTTCTGAGGTGTCAATGGCGTCCCCACTCAAGAGCTCTGCCAGCTTTGATGCCGCGCTCTGCATCCGGGCAAAAGCCAACTGCTGTTTTCGGGTACGTACAGAACCATCGGCCTCAAAACCCGTATCAACACGCGGCTCGCTCGCCAAGTCGGCGCTCTTGGGCTTCATGGAGCACTTACGGAAGTCGTGTCTGACTTCTGTCGCAGTTGCCTATACACCTCGTCCACCAAAAGATTGGCCAACCCCTTGAAAACCACTTCGTGTCGCAATGCCTGGTCCGCCATGGCGTTGTGGCTGTCAAGGGCATCGACCACCGCATGATTCAGCTTGGCTTGGTAGGCACCGTTGCCAAACGCTTCCACGGTGTCGTTGGCCAAGGCCTGCTCCTGCAAGATGGGATCGGTCACCATCTTTCCAATCAGGGTGGTCGCGTAGCCTCGGAAGTCAGCGTCAGACAGGTTTCCTGAAAACACCTCGTTCATCTTCTTGATGATGATGGACAGGCGATCCTCCGGGTCATCCCAGGCTTGCCCACTACCTGGCCCCATGGGCTCCATCGGTTCGGCCTTGCCTGCTTCCAGGCTGAGCTTGTGTTTTTGCTCGTTGACAACTTTGTATGCAGCCAAGCGCACGAACTGATCTAAGGCTTCATCGCCGCCTGCCTTGCCCTGTAAGCGGGGCAGCAACATTCGGCAATACGCGTGCAGGCGCTCTAGGTCAGCATCGTCGTAGGACACCAACTGGGAAAGAAAATCGTAGGCGCTGATGTAGGACGACACATCCCCTCGGAACAGGTCTTGAACCTCTTTGTTCTGGGCATTGAAACGGTCGTAAGCCTTTTTCAGGGGCGCTTGAATCGTGGCCTGTTTGCCCTTGGGGTCAAAGAAACCTCTGGCGAAGTCTTCCACTTCTGCCCAAAGATAAATGGTGGCGCCGTCCAGCTTTTCGCGCAAGATGTGCACCAGGTTGCGGTCGGTTACGCCCGCCATCCTGGCCGTTCGGTAGTACGGCATGAAGGCTTTTAGAATGCCCTCGGCCTCGTTTCGGAAGTCCAGCACAAACGTGGTTTCCTTGCCCGGATACATGCGATTCAGGCGCGACAGGGTTTGCACCGCCAGCACGCCATCCAGGCGCTTGTCCACGTACATGGCGCATAGCTTGGGCTGGTCAAACCCGGTCTGGAACTTGGACGCCACGATGAGTACCTGATAGCCGTCCGTTTTGAACGCCTCCTTGATGCCGTCGTCATGCTCCTTGTGGTCGTTCAGGTCGCCTTCCTTGGCTTTCAGAACCCTGGATTCCTCGTCCGTCACATCGCCCGAATACGCCACCAGCGCTTTGCAGTCGGTGTATTTCATCTTGGCAATGTATGCATCGAATGCTTTCTTGTACCGCACCGCCGCTACACGGCTGTCTGACACCACCATGGCTTTGGCCTGTCCAGCCAGCAGGTGCATGACATGGGTGCGGAAGTGCTCCACGATGACCGTGACCTTCTGGCCAATGCTGGTGGGGTGAAGCTGCGCATAACGGAACAGCTTGGTTTTGGCCTTGCCGGACTTCACCGACTTGTCGTCACCTGCCTGCTCCAATTTGAAAGCGAACCCATAGGTGGTGTAGCCCAGCAGCACATCTAGGATGAACTTTTCCTCGATGGCCTGGCGCATCGAATACACATGGAACGGCACCGGCGTGCCGTCTGCCCCCATGCGTCCGAACAGCTCCAAGGTTTTGGGTTTCGGTGTCGCGGTGAAGGCGTAGTACGACACATTGGGAGGCCGTTTGCGAGCCAACATCATCTGGTTCAACACATCTTCAGTCGTCAGGTCGGCGTCCTCCTGCGCAGCTGCCACCGCACTGTCATAGGCTTCTGAGAACGCCAGCTCGGCCCCCCGATTGGACGCATGGCCACTCGTGGTCAGAACTTCGCGCAGCTTCACCGCGCCCTTGCCCGACTGGCTGGAATGCGCTTCATCTAGGATGAGCGCAAAACGCTTGTCACCCAGGCCGCTCACCTTGTTCAGCACCCAAGGAAATTTCTGCAAGGTGGTGATGATGATGAGCTTGCCCTTGTCCAGCGCCGCCGCCAGTTGGGTGCTGTCCTCGTCAATTTTTTCGACAACCCCTTGCTGGTGGTCGAACTGGTAGATGGTGTCCTGCAACTGCGAGTCCAGCACCCTGCGGTCCGTAATCACAATCACGCTGCTGAATACCTTCTGGTCTTTCGCGTCGTGCAAAGAGGCCAGCCGGTGCGCCAGCCATCCAATGGTGTTGGACTTGCCCGAGCCGGCCGAATGCTGCACCAGGTAGGTCTGCCCAACGCCCTCACTGAGGGTCGCAGCCAGCAAGGCATTCACCGCGTCCCACTGGTGGTAGCGCGGGAACAGCAAGGCGCTGTTGAACGCCTTCCGGCCTCTGACGTCTTTGACCTCCGACACCTCCACGGACAAGAACTTGCCCATCACCGCCAACCACGCATCGGGCTGCAACACCTCGTGCCACAGGTAGCCGGTGGAATAGCCCAGCTTGTCATCGGGCGGGTTGCCCGCACCGGCGCCACCTTCGCCGTCCGGGTTGCCCCGGTTGAACGGCAGAAACCGGGTGGCTGCACCGGCCAGCCGAGTCGCCATGCGCACCTCGTCGGTGCTGACGGCGAAGTGAACCAAGGCCCGTTTTCCAAACGACAGCAGCGGCTCGGGCTGTTTGGTCGCCACGTCCACGGGGTTGCGGTCGTACTTGTACTGCCGCACCGCGTCTTCAATGTTCTGGGTGGTATCGGTTTTGAGTTCGATGGTGGCCAGCGGCAAGCCATTGAGAAACAGCACCAGGTCGATGCACAGTTGGTTGTGCAGCGAGTAGTGCAACTGCCGCACCACGCGCAGCCGGTTCCGCTGGTAGTGCTCCCAGGTGGTCGGGTTCTGCTGGTTGCTTGGGGCGAACTGCGCCATGCGGAACGTGGCGTTGATGTCCTTGAAGCCCTTGCGCAGCACGTACAGACTGCCCCAGAGCTGCGGGGTTTCCTTCTTGATGGTGGGTCGGTCCAAGTCCAGCTCTTCCGCCAGCCGCTGGATGAATACGGCTTCAGGATTCTTGGTGTGGTTCTTCGCAAACTTATCCCAGGCATCGGGCTGGGTGTCCTTCACCCATGCAATCGCATCCTCAGGGTAGAGCGCCGTGCGGCGGTCGTAACCCTTGTCGTAGGCAAAACCCTTCTGAAACGGAAGCGGCCCATCAACCAGCCAGCCACTCGCTTTCAGAGCCTCGCAAACCTCGTCTTCAAACTGCAATTCGGTGTGAATGGCGGCCATGGTGCTCCCTGTCTATGTTGTTTTTCGCTTCACATCATCCAGCGTCTTGCCATCGGCAGACTTCCAGTCAAGCCAGCCATTCGACGTGCGCCCCAGCAAAGCCATGGACGCACTGCTGGGTGTACTGAAGGCGTGGTCTTTGGTGAACACCAAGAAACCGTCCTCTTCCTGCATCACACCCGACGAGATGAGTTTTGCCCGCATGGCCTCATTTGCCGCGCCATACGAGGCGACAGTAGCCAAGCGCCCCTTGGACCCCTTGAGCACGACAAAGCCCTCGGCGGTGTACTCGCCCACCCCGTCGATGCCGCCGCCCGTACAGAAGAAAAGCTCAACCGGGGTGCCATTGCTTGGCTGGGCTGCGATCGGCTCGAAGACTGGAAAGCCAAGCGTCGCCAAGAGCATCCTTGCCGTGTCCTGAATGTCTTCGCAATCCGCCTGCAATGGTGCGGGGGTGTGGGGCCTGGTGCCTGCTTTCCCGTTTTCAACCGCGTAACGCCCAACCTCCAGGGCCGCCTTGATGCTTGACCACTCCAGGTACAGCGCATGCGTCTGCGTCAGGTTGTTGGTCATTGATACCACTACCAGCGCCTTGTTCCAGAAGTCCTTGTTGCTGTTGTGCGTTTCCAGCCGTTTGCCCACACAGCCCGACTGGCCGATGTAGACCATGGAATCTTGCGCTTCACCGTTGCCAAACAGGAAATACAGGGCCACCTGTTCGGCCTCAGGCATCTGCTTGAACTCGGCCAACAGGGAGCGGGGCACCTCCACCACGCGGATGATGCTCGTTGTCAGCTCCGCCACCCGGATACCCCGCGGGTCGCCGTTGGGCAGGTAGATTTGAATGGTGCGCGGCCTTGCCTTCATGGAGTGTCCTTGCATGCTCGTCGGGCCATGCGAGCGGTGCGTACGTCGATGCGCCCCAGCACGGCGTCCGCAATGGTGGCGGCGCGTAGCTCTTTCAGCAGGGCGATTTCGTCGTTGGTGTGGGCGATGAGGTCGTCAATCTTGGCTGTCTCCGTAGCCAACAGCGATGCGATTCGCTTCTGCTCCACCAGAGGTGGCATGGGCACTTCAAATCGCGATAAGTCATCACAGGTCAGCGCACCCTTCGTTCCGCCTTGACCATCGCTGACCATTCGCAGGGCCGAGTAGAGCCCGGTCAACGTCCAAAACAGGTACTCAGCATCAAAAAATTCTGGGTCGAGAGCAAGGTATGCAAGGTGCTGGTTGATGGTGGCCTGGATACGCAGGATGGTCACCTGTCCGCGCGTTTTTCCTTGGCCGGTGAGAGCAACCAACAAAGCACCCGCTTCGACAATCGGCAAATGACACGCGCGCAGTGCCTCTTCCGTCACGTACTCGCTGCCTTCACTCACTTCGTCGTGGTTGACTACGGCGCTATTCAGCCAAGGGAACGTGCCTCCCTCCCAGTAGCTGGCGTTGTCTTTCAGGGGCGTTGAGCCATTGCCAATCCGGGCATATTTGCCAATCCGAACCATCGCCCAGTCTGATGGAAGCTGGGGCATGTGCACGTTGTTGGTGGCCTTTTTGCTGCCAGGCTGCTGTACCCCTGCGGTGTACCCCGCAATAACCGATTGCCGCCACTCCTTCAACAACCCAATCAGCTCATCCTTCTCCCGAATCAGCTTGTCGATGCGGGCGGTTTCGGTGTCCAGGTAGTCGGTAATGGCTTGCTGCTCGTCAGGTGGCGGCACTGGGGCGGAGAAATCCTTAACGAACAAGTCTGGCACCCGTTTTTGACCGCCAGCGCCTTGCATCAACGCCTCTCCAGGGAGACGGAATGCACTGCACTGAGTGAGGTAGTAGAGCCATTTTGGGTGGTCTGCTCGGACTGGTCGCATCACAATCAATTCGGTGGTGCCGAAGCCAACACCTTCCAGCAGTCCCTGCATCACGGCGCCCTTGCCGTTCTCATAGCATGGCGTGATTTTGGCAATCGCAACGTCGCCATCTTCAAAGAAGGTATAGCCCGAAGCCACCTCGCCAACGAGTCGAACTCGTTGCAAATCGAGCGTGCCATCTTCACCAACTGCCTCCATCGGAAGAAATGAAACAGGAAGGTCAGCTGCGAGCGGCTTGGAAAATGAAGGATTCAATTTAACGCGAAAGCGAAGGCGCTCAACTCCCCAATTTTCTGGCACGTCACCCAGCCAACGAACGCCCGATGGCTTGTAGCTCGCATACGGCTTCACGGGCTCACCCCGCCTTTGATGGCGCGCAGCAGTTCCATGAACTTGTGTTCCTTGGCCTCGATGTCCGCCGCAATCGCCTCCCGGCTGCGCGGCGGGGTGTACACATAGAACTCGCGATTGAAGTTGACTTCGGTGCCGACCACGCCGGTTTTGTCGTCCTTGGCATCGATCACCTCGCGGTTCACCCAGGCATCGGGCCAGTGCGGCAACACCTCGGCCTGGAAGTAGGCATCAATGTCGTCGCGCAAGGGAATGTACTCGGCATCGCGCAATTCCGAGTCGCTCAACACCTCGCCCTTTTCATTGGTGGTGGGCTTGGCGGTCTTGTCTTTGGTGGCCAGGTATTTGCGCGCGAGTTCCACCGGTTTGGCGGCCAGCTTGGCGGCCTTGCCGGTCAAGCCCCTGGTTTGGGCCACTGCCGCAGCCGACTCATGCAGCGCTTTGCGAAACGACTCGGCGTCCAAGTACACCGCATCGGCACCCATGCCCTGAATGGCTTGAGTTAGCAGGTCTTTTTGCTCTTGCAACAGCTTGGCATAGGCCGGGTCGTAGCCCATGGATTTCAGGCCTTGTTCGGTGGCCTGAAAGCGCATGCGCAAGGGGCGTTCAATGGTGACCTTGCGGTAGAAAAAGTGCTCGCGGTCGAACACCTTGGCTTTCAACACGCGCCCGGTCTTGGCGTTCGGCTGCTCCTGCCATTCCATGGTTTTGAAGTCGGCATAGGCCTGGGCGATACGCTCCACGCAGTCGGGCGTGAACTCCCTGCGCTTTTTACCCAGGTTCTTTTTCATGAGCGTGCTCATGGCGCTGGCATCAATCAACAGCACCTTGCCTTTGCGTTCCTCGGGCTTGCGGTTCGTCATGAACCACAGGTAGGTGGTAATGTTGGTGTTGTAAAACATGTCCGTGGGCAGCGCCACGATGCAGTCGAGGTAATCGTGTTCAAGAATGTGGCGGCGGATTTCGCTCTCGCCACTGCCTGCGTCGCCGGTGAACAGAGGCGAACCGTTGTGCACCACGCCAATGCGGCCACCACCTTTGCCAGCCACCACGGGCTGCATCTTCGACAACAGGTGCAACGAGAACAGCATCTGGCCGTCACGAATGGCGGGCAGCCCCGGCCCAAAGCGGCCGACCGCGCCCTTGGCGTGTTCCTTCACTACCGCATCTTGGGCAGGCTTCCACTCCACGCCGTAGGGCGGGTTGGCCGCCTGGTACTCGAACGTTTTACCGGGGTGCATGTCGATTTCCAGGGTGTCACCACGGGCGATGTTGGCAGGGTCCTGCCCGCGAATCAGCATGTCCGCCTTGCAAATGGCGTAGGTCTCGTCTTCCAGTTCCTGGCCGAACAGCTTGAGGGTGGCGCGGTCGTTGAATTTGCGCAAATGCTCTTCCGCCACGCTCAGAATGCCCCCGGTGCCCGCCGTGGGGTCGTACATGGTGCGAACCACCCCAGGCACCGACAAAGCGACCTCGTCGCCATCGAACAGCAGGGTGACCATCAGTTCAATCACGTCGCGTGGCGTGTACTGCTCACCCGCCGGGGACACGTCGTTGAACTTGCGCAGCAGCTCTTCAAACGCCTGGCCCATGTCGTGGTTGGACACGGTTTGAGGGTCCAGCGGGGTTTCGGCGAAGCGCTGAAGCACGAGGTACAGCCGGTTTTTTTCGGCCAACTTGTCCAGGGTCGCGGAGAACTCGAACTTCTCGAAGATGTCGCGAACATTCTGTGAAAAGCCATTGAGCATGGCCTCCAGGTTGTCGCGCACATCGTCCGGGGTTTCCGCGATGTTGGGCAGGGTGAACGTGGACGTGTTGAAGAACGGGTAGCCGCTCACGGGCGTGAGCATTTTGTCCAGGTCGTAGCCCTTCGTCTGAATCGCCTGGTACTTGGTTCGGACCGCCTCGCGGGTTGGCAGCAACACGCAATCCAGGCGGCGCAGGATGGTGAAGGGCAGGATGACTTTCCGGTATTCGTTTTCTTTGTAGGCACCGCGCAGCAGCTCGGCGTTCTTCCAGATGAGGTCGGCAAGTTTGGTCATCCCAGGGTGATCTCTTTGTTTTCGCGTTTGCCAACTGGCTCGCTGGCATATGGGGAAATTGTGGCAGAGCAGTCCGACGCACATCCTTGCTGGTCATCAAGCTTCTTTTGGACAGCCAGGTTTGTGTTCGCACGAACAATGGCCCAAGCCTTGGCATGGGCGGATGTTCCGGGGGTTAGGACCGCTATTCGAACTGCACGCTCTGCATCCGATAGCGCAAGTCTGCGCACCTTGTTCTGTGTCGCTTCTAGCTGCGACAAACGCCGTTCAAGACGTGCCACGTTCGGGGTCATCTTTCACGATAGGAAAGGCGCTCGGATAGCGCCCAACCAGCGTCAGCACAGCCGCGTACATCCCTTTGGAGAACATCGGAAACGTAGCCGCATGTGCAAGGAGTTCCTCGTCCGTCATCTTGTTCAGGTCGACATGGGCCGCAGCATGCTCCATCCTGGCTATGCGAGATTCAAGCGCAGGCATGCAAAAGCTCCTGCCGTGAGCGAACCAGAAACTGCACCTCTGTTTCATCGTCCAGGCGACTCATAGTGAAGTCGCCGCACCTTAGGCCAACGACCCCAAGCGACGGGCTCACGAACTGCACAACGATGGTTCGTCGTTCAACGGTTCCATGATCCCGCTCAAGGCCCGCAATGCGTTTTTCAAGCGTTGGCATGTTTTCTCTCCAGTTCCGCCACACGCGCGGCCAGGTCGTCAATTTCAACCACCCGGGCCAGCGTGCCGATGGCGCCCAACAAGGTAGCACCCTGCCCCGGCGCAAGCTCACCCGACGCCACTGAGGCCAGCACAGCGCGCCCTTGCTCCGTAAGGCTGCTTTGCGGCAAGGTGAGCACCTGGGTCGGCTCAGCGGCCTTCAACGGCGCCACAGCCCGCTCAAGCAGCAAGCGCGCAGCGCCCACATCACCGTCCAAGGCCTTGTTCATCATCGCGGTGAGTAGCTCCGGCACACGCGCGGAGATGGCGGCGCGAATCTGCGCCACCTCGCCAGCGCCCGGCCTACGGCCTGCTGGGTTTCCACTTTCGCCCGGCTTCCATCGGCCGGGTCGTTTCGGTTTGTCGGTCATTGCTTCCTCTTTGCTTTTTCAGGTGTTTGCGGTCAGCCTGCAGCTCGGCAGGCATGGCCAGAAGTTGGGACCGTAGCCAATAGTTGGGTGAACATTCCGCAAGGTCGCTCGGTCAATCGGCGATAGCTTTCAAGACCGTCCGTGAACCCTTTTTGCGACGTAGGGATGGCAACATATATAGGTGTGCTACGCGGTGCCCCATGGAGTCCCGATTCGGCATCCTGCGAGAAACCGCCCGCAGCCCGCATGGCTTCAATGCTTTTAGACTTTTCTGCCATGTTCACGCGGTGCCCTAGTGCTTCGTCCCATGGTTCACACGGTGCCCCGGTTTTTGTTCTGACCGTGGCACTCCGTGAACCGGTGTCTGTCACGGCGTGCCCTGGGCTTTTCAATTTCTGAGCATCTGCCCCTGCTCTGTTCTCAGCTGCGTCAATCAGTTCGAGCGCTTGCTGCACGCTGGTGATGCGCTTCCACTCATTCGTGGCAGGCATCGCCTCCAGGAACTTGCTGGGAATCTCGTAGCACTCTCGGTCGGTCATCCGGTACAGCGTGGCCAACCTCTGACCACCTCTTGTGCAGCCGCCCTTGCGCGTGATGGCTACCAGCCCGACAGCACACAGCGCACGCAGACTTCGTGCAAGCGTTCTGGGATGGTGAATGCCGCATTTCTTGGCCCGACTCAAGGGCAACGACAAGTCTCCGTTGTTGCTCCCTTTCAGCACCCGCAGCAATGCGAGGTAGGCCACCACGTCATAAGGCGAGAGTGCTGCATATGCATGGCTTTCGTACAAGTCGCTGTAGATGCGCAGGCTGTGACCACGCGGGTCGCGTTGGACTTTGAATTTGCTCACAGCTTCACCCTCCTGCCATCGGTCGCAAGCCACCGAAACAGCCTGCGCCTGTCTCGCTCGGTGAAGCTGTAGACACCCGGTCGGCAGGCTTTGCCATCACGGTCAATGAAGTGGATTCGCTCACTCGGTGCATCAAGTCCACGGCGGCGCAGTTCGGCAATCAGTTCAGGAGTGTTGCTGCACCCGGTCACACCGTCCAGCTCTTTCCGGCTGGTTGGTCGGCGAAGCAAGGCCGCGATGGCGCGGATGTGACGCGGGTTGTCCGTGCCGGTAAACTTCGCGCTGTTCGGGGCGCTCGGGTTTTCTTTGGAAGGCTCGGGCGTTTTCATTTGCCGGCCCTCCAGGTGCGAAAACGCAGCAGCGGGTAGATTGCTGCGGCCATCACGGAGCCACTCCCAGAACAGCGCGGATGCCTGCAACCGGCCAACCCAAGCGACCATTGATGCGTACCGGGCGCAGTCCATCCGGAAAGGTCTCTTCGCTTGCCCAACCGCGCATAGTCTGTGGTCGGCGATTTAGGTAGTACGCGGCTTGCGCGGTCGGTACTGAGGGGCGACTCACCATCTCCAGCGGGGGGAAATGTTGAGGCAAAGGGTGCGCGTGACTTGCGTCTGCGCTGTGGTTCGTAGCTTCCATGGTTTCTCCAGGTTGACAGCCGGCGGCTGGTCTGGAAACCTATTGTTCGCATACGTGGATCGGTGTCGAACCCTATACCGGTTTAACCGATTTTGAACATTGTTCAGATTTTCTGAATGCCGTTCAAACTGACTTTTGGGAGAGGATGTAGTCTCTTACCAGTCAGCGGTACTAAAGTGAGGTTTCACCACAAAATCCAGCCGGAATAGGTTGCCCGCGTCCCGGTTCAAACGCGTTGCCGTCCTTTGCTGTCAAGCATGTGAAGCAGAGCGGCGTGTGGCCCACTTGGCTAACGCAGCTTTTGGCATGGACACCTTGACGGTGGGCACCATGCCGGCCATCGCGGCCATGTCAATCAGGGTGTCCAGCGAGAACAGATTGACCTTGCCCCGCATCAAGTCCGATATGCGCGGCTGGGTCACGCCGTATAGGCTTGCGGCCTGGGCCTGGGTCATTCTTTGCTGGCGGATGACTTCGGCCAGGTTCATCATCAGGTCGGAGCGAGCACGCATGCTGGCCGCTTCCTGCTGCGTGTCTTCGATGGCGTCCCACACGCTGGCGAAGCGTTTCTTCTTGGTCGTGGTCTTGCGTGAAGCAATCTTGTTTCACCGCGCCAACGGCTCAATCCGCACGACAGCGCGCGCCCCCAACGCCTGGGCATAGCGCTGCACCGTGCGCAGGCTAGGGGCTCGCTTGCCACTTTCCAGACGCGCAATCACGCTTTGCGTGGTGCCCATGCGCTGCGCTACATCACTTTGCGTCAAACCGGCCTGTGTGCGGGCGGTTATCAGTTCGCGCGCAGTCTCGAACTCACCGGCCAGGGCGTCATATTCCGCGCGGGTCTGCGGGTTCTTCAGCAGCGTGGTTTTCAGTTGGTCCAGTGACTTCATGACAGGGCCTCCAGTCGGCGGCGGGCAGTTTCCAATGCACTGCGGGGCGTGGTCTGCGTCTTCTTCACAAACACATGCAACACCAGCAGGCGGCGGCCTTGAACGGCGGCGTACACGGCGCGGGCGATGCCGTCACGGCCTTGCATTCGCATTTCCCACAGCTTGCCTTCTAGCGGGCGAATGTGGGGCAGGCCCACGCGCTGCGGTCCAAGGTCTTGCAGCAGCTCCGCAATACGCAGAAACCGGGCCTGCATGTCGGCGGGCAGCGCCAGCAATTCCGCTTCGGCTTGCTCGTGTAGTTGTACCGTCCAAGTGTTCACATCATAGCCTTTTTGCTATCTTTACACCACCACGCGCAGCTTGCCCGGCTCTGCCTTGGAGTCAAACTGCACCCCGGCCATCGCCAGGATGTGGGCCTCTATCTGTTCAAGGAACGGGCGCAGGGCGTCCACGCTTCGCGGTCGGTAGCCTTCGGCGGTGGCGCTGGGCTTGTGGCCCATGACCTGGGCAATCGCGCCAGCAGGCGCCCCAGCGGCTTCACCCAGCAGCGAAAACGAACGGCGCAGCCCGTGGATGGTCAGCCCTTCGATGGACGCGCTTTGCAGGGCCTTCGCGTGGCTGGCGCGGGTGTCGGCGATGCGGCCCGCCTTGCCGGTGCTGGCGAACAAAAATTCATTGGTGCGCGGTAGGGTAGCCAGCAATTGCGCAAGGTAGGGGCTCAGGGGGATGGTGCGGGTCGCCTCCACCTTGTCGGCGATGGTCAGCTTGCGCCATTGAAAATCCACATCGGCCCACTTCATCGCGGCCAGTTCTTCGCGGCGGGCGCCGGTCAGCAGCAAGGCGCGCAGGTAGACCGACGCGGCTCGGTTGTTCAACTGCTCCACACCGGCCCACCAGCCCGGCACCTGGGCGGCTTCCAGCGCATCGGTTCGGCGCGTGGTGCTGGGCAAGCTTTCCACGATGGCGGCGGCGCGGCCCGCATCTCGGTCGGTCAGCTTGCGGTATTCAGGGCGGGCGCTGCACCAGCGCAGGAAGCCCCGGAACATCATCAGCGCGCGGGCGGCTTGGTGCTTACCAGCCAGGGCTTCGCGGTCGAACCAGCTTTTCAGGCTGTCCTCGTTGATGGCACCCAGCGGCAGCGCCATCAAGGGAAACAGCGGCCCCGGACGGGTCAGCCCCTTGCCGCGCTTTTTCTCCACACCACCGGGCGCGGCCATCGCTTCCAAGTCGGCGCGGTAGCCGGGCTTCCATGCATCGCGGCGCTTGGGCTTGCCTTTGGCCAGGTACAGCGGCCACACGTCGCCCACGGTCAGGGTCTGAGCGGTCGCGGCGATGGCGGCGGCGGCTTTGTCGGCCAGTTGCTGGCGCTCCACTTCGCGCGGGTCGATGCCTGAATCCACCATGACCGCCAGCGCTTTGGCTTTGGTGCGTGCCTGCTCCAAGGTGGCGGCCAGCGTGCCGATGTTGATGCGCAGCGTGGCACCGTTCAGGCGCGACTCGAACACGTAGGTTTTGCGGCCCGTGGGTGTGGCGCGCAGGGCCAGGGTCGGGGCTTCGGTGTCCCACAGGAATGCCTGGGACTTGCCTGCAGGACAAGCGAATGACTCCACGCGCCCAGCGGTCAGACGCACACGGCTTTTCTGTAAACTCATGGCTCGCTCCGGAAGAATCTGTAGGCAATCTGTAGGCAAAACCCACAAATAAACCCATGTACAAATCAACACCTCGCGCCACCTAAATTCACGCAAGTTATTGATTTACATAGATTCTATCTACACATGTCAACGCTGTCGAATGCCACCTTGGCCTCATTCGTAATGAGAAGGTCGGGTGTTCGATTCATCTCTCCGGCACCAGACAAAAAACCAGAAGCCCTGATTCGCAAGTCTCAGGGCTTTTCCGTATGGGCCATCGCCCTGACGCAGTCCGCCTTGCCATGAACACCATCGATTCTCTCTTCCCTCTCGGTTGGCAGCACTACCTCCTTGGTGGCACCATCATCGGCGCCGGTGTAGCGCTGCTGTTTGTATTCACCGGTCTGATCGGCGGCATGAGCTCGGTGTTTTCATCCACCTGGTCGTTTGTTGTCCGCCGTCCGTTCTTTCAACAGGCCAGGT
>JBIIQD010000377.1:0-3725 GCA_044342265.1 Hydrogenophaga sp.
TGCGCCGCTGCGGTCTGCTGGATGATCCCGGATTGACAGTCGAAGAGCTTGATACGTCCGCCATGCTCAGCACTGTCCCGTTCCCTTTATCCTCGTACGAGGTGCCGATCCGCCATCCGGACTTGGGTCATGCGGCGGTCGGTCTGATTGATACCGAGTCCTACCGCGAGATACTGGACATGATGCCGCAAGAGTCGCTCGACGAACTGCTCAAGACCCTGTTCAGTCCACCCGAGGGCACGGTCCATGTGTTGGCCCATGCCATGCTCGAAGGTGACCGCGAAGCCACGGGCTACAACGCCCATAAGCTTAAGGGCACGGCAATGCTGATGGGTTTTCGCGCCTTGGTGAAGACTTCAGCGCAGATCGAACACATCGCCAACCAGACCGCGCTACCCTTACCCGTCGAACTGGGTCATCAGCTGTTGCGAGAAGCTGATCTCACCGAAAAGGCTTTGGGCCAGGTTGAACTGCGTCAGGCCGCGTAAGGCGTTTCTGCGAATGCCTGATGCCAAAGTGCACGGGCGCCTTCAGACCCTCTGATCGACCAACTGGCCTGTCTCTACAGGTGGCCAACTGCTGGCACCTTGAACGGTGTAGGCCATCGGCTCCTGCTCACGCCTGACCACCGACATCATCTCAAGTGACTCCTCCGACGGGGACAGTGTTTCTGCCGAAAGGGTGGCGCCTGGAATTGCTGTTGGTGTCGGCTCCTCAGCAGCCTTGGCACCAGCGTCGCGACCCAGCACAACGTCCACCACCGCCGCACTGGCTTTCCAGACGGTGGTCAGCACTTCCTGCAGCTGCAACTTCTGCTCTGCCTTCTCACGGGCTTTCTGGTCCTCGACTTTTTGCTGTTCTGAACGCATCTGCCGCTCTTCGAGGTGGCTGGCGGGCGAAGCGGACCGGTCATCCGACGGCTCTCGTGGCAGCAATGGAGCGGCTTGCCCAGCCATTGGACTGTCACCTGCTCGGCGCAATGCGGCGCCGCCATTTGGCGAACCCTGCCCGTTGCGACCAGAGTCGGCCTGGCTCTCGCGCGCCGAAATCTTCACCGACCCCACGGCGGAAACTGCGCCTAGAGGCGCCACCGCCGCCAAAGGCGCTGGTGTGGACCAGCCCACGGGCTGGCTGGTACTGATGCTCAACATGGCAAACCCCTTCCAAACGGACCCAGCGGACACAAACAATGCCACTGCTCCTGAGGGTTTTCGGCGACTTAAACCCCAACTTGAGGGGTTTTCAGCCCCCATTTATCGTTCAAGAAATGGCGTCCCGCACCACCGTCACAGGCACCGGCGAGTGGTCCACCAGGTGCTGCGTCACCGACCCCAGCAAGGCCGCTCGCAACCCACCCGCAGAACCTGCCGCCATGATCACCGCCTGGCAGCCGTGGGTCTCCACCAGGTCGATCAGTGTGTTTGCCGGGTCGCCCGTGGACACCACCTGCTCGACTTTTTGCCCAGCCGCTTCCAGCAACAACACCGCCGGACGCATCAGGTCATGCCCCGCTTGAGCATTCACTCTTTCCAGCACCTGCGGGTCGTGCGCCACCACCATCTCATAAAGCGTCGCGGTTTCCTGCACGTTTGCCAAGACGAAATGCGCGCGCAGCCCAGAGCGGACCAGGCGAATCGCGTGGTTCACCGCCAGCAACGCATGGGGCGAACCATCAACCGGGATCAGGATGTTCAGCATGCTGCATTCCTCCTTCGGATGAGAGTCACTGACGGACTGTCAGCGCGTGATCGATGATGACACGCCAACCCTTTTCACACCATGACATTGCTCAACGCCACGGACCGCAGCCCCGTTGTGATCGTGATTGGGGCTGGCGGGACAAGGTAGATGCGACATTGAGACCGCCCTGGCATGGGTGCGGTCTGTGCGGCGTTTATCTTGCACAAGGATTTGTGCCGATATCGCCCACAGAACAGGGGCCCGAAGCATCTGCACTGGGTCCGGATCGGCCGCTGTCCTGTGCAGAAAGTCTCAGGCCCTGAAGGAACCTGTGCAGCACCTGTCAACCTTGACAGTGCCTATACCGATGCAGTGTGGTCAGATGGATTTTTCGCGACCCTTCGCACCATTTTTCTGATGTTCAACATGAACCAAGAAACACCGCTGCTGTTCACCGAGTCCGCCTTGGGCGGGCTAAACGAAGCCGCTCGGTGGGCCGACAAAAGCGAAACGGGTAGGCGCTGGAGCGACCGACAAGCCGCGGAAGCTCCGGAACCCATGAGCTATGTGGAGACCCTGGGGTTTCCCAGAGGCACGCCGCCATTGCTCTTGGCCCAGGTGTTGCAGGATATCCGGGGCATTTCCGCGGGTCGGCGGGTGGAGCGTCTGCTGAGCCCCGGCGTGCTCAGCCCTCTGTTCAGTCAGTCGGCCGCTGCCGCCTCTTACGCTTTGTCCATTCTGTCCATTGTCGAGTCACCCGATTTCGACGCGATTCTTTCGCGCCTGCGCTGCGACTGAGGGCATCGATCGGGACCCCTCAGCGGGCTGACGGCGGGCAGTTCCTGCCGTGCTTTCGTGGCACCAAACCGCGTCCGACAAGGAAAAGCCGATCACTCCACCGTCACGCTCTTGGCCAGGTTGCGCGGCTTGTCCACATCAGTGCCTTTGGCCAAGGCCGTGTGGTAAGCCAGCAGCTGCAGCGGCACCACATGCAGCAGCGGACTGAGCGCGCCATAGTGCTCGGGCATGCGAATGACGTGGACTCCTTCGCCACTGGCGATTCGCGTGTCGGCATCCGCCAGCACGTAGAGCACGCCGCCGCGCGCGCGCACTTCCTGCATGTTGCTCTTGAGTTTCTCCAGCAGTGCGTCATTGGGCGCCACGGTGATCACTGGCATCGCACTGGTCACCAGCGCCAGCGGGCCATGCTTGAGTTCACCGGCCGGGTAGGCCTCGGCATGGATGTAGCTGATTTCTTTCAGTTTTAAAGCACCTTCAAGCGCGATGGGGTAATGCAGGCCTCTGCCCAGAAACAAGGCGTTGTCCATGCGCGCAAAGTCTTCGGACCAGCTGATGACCTGAGGCTCGAGCGCCAGCACCGCCTGCAGCGCGACAGGCAGGTGGCGCATGGCTTTGAGATGCTGCGCTTCCTCGTCATCGCTGAGCAGACCACGCACTTGTGCGAGCGCTAGCGTCAACAGGAACAGGCCAGCCAGCTGGGTGGTAAAGGCTTTGGTTGAAGCTACGCCAATCTCGACGCCAGCACGCGTGATGTAGGCCAGCTGGCACTCCCGCACCATGGCGCTGGTGGCCACGTTGCAGATCGTCAAGGTGTGTGTCATGCCCAGGCTTTGCGCGTGCCGCAATGCCGCCAGGGTGTCTGCGGTTTCGCCGCTTTGTGTGATCGTGACCACCAAAGTCCTGGCGTCGGGCACGCTGGTGCGGTAGCGGTATTCGCTGGCAACCTCGACCTGGGTCGGGATCTGCGCGATCTCTTCGAGCCAGTATCTGGCTGCACAGCCGCTGTAATAGCTGGTTCCACAAGCCAGGATCAACACGCGGTCGATCGTCTTGAAGATGCCATAAGCGCCGTCACCGAACAGCTCGGGCGTGATGCCTTCGACGCCTTCCAGCGTGTCGCCGATGGCGCGCGGCTGCTCAAAGATTTCCTTTTGCATGTAGTGGCGGTAGGGGCCAAGTTCGGCTGCGCCGCTGTGGGCCTGCACGGTCTTGACTGGGCGCTGCGACGGGTCGAAGCTGCGCCC
>JBIIQD010000379.1:0-3721 GCA_044342265.1 Hydrogenophaga sp.
GCGTCCATGGCGTTTGTGCTGATCGCCAAGGACCAGATCGATCGTGCCTTCGAGCGCGACCTGCAGGGCATCGACGCGGTGGTGGGCGCCAAAGGCAGCCCGATGCAGTTGATCCTTGCTGGGGTGTTTCACCTGGATGTGCCGCCGGGCAACATCCCGCTGGAAGCGTTTGAGAAGCTGCAGACCCACCCGCAGGTGGCCCTGGCGATCCCGTTGAGCCTGGGCGACAACCTGCAGGGGTTTCGCATCGTTGGCACCACGCTGGACTACCTGGCGAACTACGGTGCCCGTCTGGCGCAGGGCGCGCTCTGGGGCGAGGCCATGGAGGCTGTTCTTGGAGCGCAGGTGGCGCGCACCACCGGGCTGGTCATCGGTCAGCCGTTCATTGGGGCCCACGGTTTGGGCAGCGGCGGCGTGGTGCATGACGCCGCGCCCTATACCGTTACCGGCATCCTGGCGCCCTGTGGCTGCGTGCTGGATCGCCTGGTGCTCACCGCCACCGAGTCGGTCTGGAAGGTGCACGACGACATGCACGCCACCGAAGACATGGACGACGAGGACCGCGCGGCGATCGAGGCCGATCGCGAGGTGACGATGGCCCTGGTGCGCTACAACAGTCCGCTGGCGGCGGCGACGTTCCCGCGCTTCATCAACGACAGCACCGAGATGCAGGCGGCAGCGCCGGCCCTTGAAATCACCCGCTTGCTGAGCATGGTGGGGGTGGGGACCCGTGTGTTGCAGTGGCTGGGCGGGGTACTGTTGGCGGTGGCGGGGCTGTCGGTGTTCATCGCGCTGTGGGGGGCGGTGCGTGAGCGCCGCGCCGATCTCGCGATGCTGCGGATGCTGGGAGCGCCGCCGGCCAAGGTGGCGGCACTGCTGTTGTGCGAATCGCTCTGGCTGGCCGCGATGGCCTGTGTGTTGGGTCTGTTGGCTGCGCACGGATTCACGGCGCTGATGGGCTCGATGTTGATGGCGGAGCAATCGCTGGCCATCTCGGGCTGGCAATGGGTGCCTGCCGAAGGGTGGGTGCCGGTGCTGGCGTTTGCCGTGGCGGTGGTGGCGGCGTTGGTGCCCGCTGTCAGCGCTTACCGGGTCGATGTGACCCAGCTGTTGAACTCAAGGTGATCTGTATGAAGAAGTGTTTTGTCCTGATTGTTTTTTCCTCCTTCCTGGCGTCGGCCGCCATGGCCCAGCATTCCGACAAGGAAATCAAGGAAGACATCGCGCGCCACCGTGCCATGGCGGCGGCGCACGAAGGCGCCGCCAAGTGCATGGAGGCCGGCAAGGGAGAGAAAGTGTGCCTGGCGGAACTTCAGGCCGCCTGCAAGGGTCTGGCCATAGGAAAATACTGCGGAATGAAACACGCGCATTGATGACCCACCCCTGCGCCGCCTTCGGCGTTGCACCTTCAGGGGGGCAAAGCGGTGCGGCCCGGCGGAGCTGGTTCCGCTGCGTTCTTGGTTGAAGTCCCCTTTCTCGTCATGAACCTTCTCTTTCGTTGTGTGTTGCTGCCGCTGGCCTGTTTCTCCGGACTGGCTGGTGCGCAGCTGACCTCGCCCATTGGCACGCCTGCTGCACCCGCTGCGGGTGGCGCGTCGGCTCCCGCCGTTCCGCCCCTGGTGCAAGGTCAGGGTGCGGGTGTGCACAGTCCGCTCAGTCCTTTTGCCCCGCTCACCCCGCGTGCCGATGTGGTGGCGTGGTCTGTGCTGACCGACATCAAAACCGAAGTCAAGAACCGGCGCATCACGCCGCTTTACACGCCAGCGGTCCAGGCACTGAATCAGAAAAAACAGCGTTTGCAGGGCTTCATGGTCCCGCTCGGTCCGGGCGAGCAGCAGCGCCACTTTTTGCTGGCTTCAGTGCCACCCACCTGTCAGTTCTGCACACCGGGAGGCGCTGAGAGCATGGTGGAAGTGCGCACCCGGGAACCGGTCAAATACAGCCTGGGCGCGGTGGTGGTCGAGGGCAGGTTTCACGTGCTGCAGAACGATCCCTATGGTCTGTATTACCGCATCACCGAAGCCGTCGGCGTCAAGTGAACCGGCGGGCATGGCCTGTTTCGGCTGCCTATTTCGGCAGGTAGATCGCCGGCACCGTTAACACGGCACCGTCCAGCCCACGTGCCATGGCCCAGGCCCACATCGCCCCATAGGCCACCGTGAACAGCACCAGCCAGCGGCGTCCGGCGGCTGGCATCCATGCAGCCATGAGTGCGCCTGCCAGTGGGAAGAACTGCTGGGCATGCATGCCAAGGAAATGTGCGGGTCGCAGGTCAGCCGCCGCATGCCAGTCCACGCCTGGCAGGCCGCTGCCCGCGGGTGGTTGCATCGCGCTGAG
Source organism: Hydrogenophaga sp. (assembly GCA_044342265.1). Classification (GTDB taxonomy): domain Bacteria; phylum Pseudomonadota; class Gammaproteobacteria; order Burkholderiales; family Burkholderiaceae_C; genus Hydrogenophaga. Next base: position 2,338 of record JBIIQD010000379.1, read on the forward strand.
CACGCCGCCCGCCCCTGCACCCAGCAAAAAGGTCAAAACCAGGCCTGTCACCACCCCGTCCCGCCAAGCGGGTGAAAGTTCTCGACGGCCGTGGTGCGCGATCTGCCAGGCCAACAGCGGTTGCGTGGCGGTCATGGCCATCGCGCCTGCGCCCATCAGCGAGTACATCGTGATGTGTAGAGGACTGCTGAAGTTGAAGTGCGAACCCTGGCCCAGCGCCGCTTGCACGGTGATGTAGATGATCTCCAGCCCACCGGCAATGACGATGGTCCATTCGACGACGCGGATGGCGCGCCCCTGCCGACGGGTCTGAGGCAGCAGGCCAATGAACCAGGCAGTCGTCAGGGCAAACAGCCCGATCGAGGCCATGAACTTGAGCGGTTTGGCCCAGACGCTGACGCCTCGCAAGGTGCGCTCATCGATGCCCCAGGCGAGCAGCGCGGGAATCATGATGGCCCACATCAGCAGCCCAAAGACCGTCAGGCTCCTGCTGCGCTGCATCGATTCGGTCACCAGTTGTCGCGGGCCAAGACCCACCAAGGATGTGGCGTTGGGTGAAGGGATAGAGTGGGAGGCGCTTTTCATACTGTGGTTCCAGGCAGCTCGCGGGTGGCCCTGCGGCGACGCAGAGAGCGGATGATCACAAACGTCAGCAAGCCCACCGGTCCGAGCATGAAGGTGAGCAGCAACAAGGGAACGACGGCCAGATGCGGCAGCCCTATCTGGTGACTGCGCGAAGCGATCCAGACACCGACAAACAGATCGAACGCCAGGTAATGCAGCCAGCCGGCAACCAGCACACCGGGCACGTCGAACAGCGCCCGCACCTCGGCCGGGCTGCCAAAGCCGCCTTCACCGCGCCAAAACATGGCAAACAGCAACAAATAACCTGCACTCAGGATCACCGGCACCACGCGGCCGCAGACAAACCACACACGCGGGGTCCAGACAGCAGACGGCGGTGACGCGATCAGGCTCAGCCAGCAGAGCAGGGCCATGCCATTGGCGACGCGAAAGACCAGATCGGGATCGGGTGTCATGTAGGTGCTCCGTGGGATCAGAACGCGGCGGTTCAGTAACGCAGCTGGATCGTCAGCTCACGCATTTCGCCAGCAACGAGGTCAAATCGCGACTCGTCCCAACGCGGCGCGGACATCGCGTAGGTCTTGTTATTGGAAACGCCATAACCCTCGGTGGGGACGCCCAGCAAGTTGTTGTCCAGCTTCTGGTTGCCGTTTTCATCGTGGACCACCGCCACCGCGTAACGGCCCGCTGGTACCGGCTGAAAACGGCAACGCGCGGCACCGTTTGTGATCGGTGACATCACCGATTGCAGCGCCCGTTCTCCCTTCTGGGGGAATCCTTCGGCGCTGGCAAACAACTG
>JBIIQD010000380.1:0-3720 GCA_044342265.1 Hydrogenophaga sp.
AGGGCCTGACCGAGCGCAACCCGGTGCGGGTGAAAGTGAAGAACGGCGAGATCAGCCTTGCACTCAACGACGACGGTCGCGTGACCGTGGACATGGGACCACCCGTTTTTGACCTGGCGCGCGTGCCCTTTGACGCCGCAGGTCTAGCGCCTGTGCCCATGGGGAGCTTCGAGCGTTGGAGCCTGCCGCTGGCCGGGAATGACGTGGCGTCGGTGGCTGTGTTGTCTGTGGGCAACCCGCACGCGGTGATGCTGGTGGACAGCGTGGACACCGCGCCCGTCCTGACCTGGGGTCCTCAGATCGAGCGCCATGTGCAGTTCCCCGCGCGCGTCAACGTTGGTTTTCTTCAACTGATCGACCGTTCACAGGTGCGCCTGCGCGTGTTCGAGCGTGGCGTGGGCGAGACCCTCGCCTGTGGCACCGGCGCCTGTGCGGCGGTGGTCGCGGGCATCCGGCTCGGTCTGCTGGACGCTAGCGTAGACGTCCAGACACTGGGCGGTGGCCTCACCGTCGAGTGGCGCGACAATGCAGCGCACAACGCACCGATCTTCATGACCGGACCGGCCACCTCGGTGTTCGAGGGAGAGATCGACATCCCCGAGCCCGCCTGACCCCAGAACCGACAGACCCATGACCGACCCCACCATCCCCCCGATCACCGAAGACGATATCGCCAATTACCTGGCCAACACCCCCGATTTCTTCGAGCGCCACGCAGGGGTGCTGGCGGCGGTGCAGCTGAGCAGCCCGCACAGCCAGCGGGCGGTCAGCCTGCAAGAGCGGCAGGCCGAGATGCTGCGCGAAAAGATCAAGGGGCTGGAGCTGCGTTCGGCCGACATGATTCGGCATGGCCAGGAGAATTCGGCCATCGCCGACCGTCAACACCGCTGGACCCGCGAGCTGCTGCTGACCCGTGAGCCGCAGGACTTGCCGCTGGTGGCGGCGCGGGAGATGGCAGTGCAATTCAACGTACCGCAGGTGGCGATCAAGCTGTGGGATGTGGCGGCAGACTTTGTCGATCAGGCCTATGCCCAGGGCGCGAGCGACGACGTACAAGCGTTTGCCTCATCGCTGCCGCGCCCCTATTGCGGCGCCAATCCAGGGCTTGAAGCGGCGAGCTGGCTGGTCGATCCGGGTGCGGTGGCATCGTTGGCGCTGATTCCATTGCGCAGTGCTGCAGATCAGGAAGCGTTTGGGCTGCTGGTGCTGGGATCGCCGGACCCGCTGCGTTTCGCCGCCGACATGGGGACCGAGTTTCTTGAGCGCATGGGCGAGCTGATCAGCGCAGCGTTGTCGCGCTTGCGCCCCTGATCGAAAGCGCAGACCATGAGCGGCGACAGTGTGGTGTCCCGAGCCTCAGCGGATGCCCACGATCTCGCCCTGATCGCAGACTACCTGGCCCATGTGCGGGTGGAAAAGCGTCTCGCCTCACGGACCGCCGAGCTCTACACCCTGGATCTGGAGCGGCTGCTCCAAAACGCGCAGCTTGCCAGCCTGGGACTGAGGCAGGTCCAAAGCGTCCATATCCGTCGCTGGGTCGCGCAGATGCACGGCGCCGGTCGCAGCGGTCGCGGCATTGCGCTCATTCTCTCTGGCTGGCGGGGGTTTTATGTCTGGCTCGGCCGGCAGGGCCTGATCTTGCACAACCCGGTGCAGGACGTGCGCGCGCCCAAAGTGGGCAAACCGCTGCCCAAGGCGCTCGGTGTGGACGAGTCGGTGCAATTGGCTTCTCATGTCAACGAGGACGACGACCCGGCACTGGAAGCTCGCGATGCCTGCATCACCGAACTGCTCTATGGCTGTGGACTTCGTATCGGAGAGCTGGTGGGTCTGGATGTGGCCGCAAGCGCGACGGCACGGGGCTGGATCGATGCCCAGGCTGGCGAAGCCCATGTGCTGGGCAAAGGGGCCAAGCGCCGCAGCGTGCCGGTGGGGCGCGCTGCGCTCGCGGCACTGGAGCGCTGGCTGCCGTGGCGCAGCTCAATCGCGGGTGATGAGCCGGCGCTTTTCATTGGTCAACGCGGCGCTCGATTGAGCCCGCAGCACATCCGGGTTCGCCTCAAGCGCCGCTCGCTGTCGGCAGGGCTGGCCACGCCGGTCCATCCGCACATGTTGCGGCATTCATTTGCCAGCCACGTGTTGCAATCCAGTGGGGACCTGCGTGCCGTGCAAGAGCTGCTGGGTCACGCCAGCATCAGCACCACACAGGTGTACACCCGTCTGGACTTCCAGCACCTGGCCAACGCCTATGATGCAGCGCACCCCCGGGCACGGAAAAAGCTATAGGCTGCTGACCTGTTCAGCCGCTGCGCGAACCTCGCAAGCCCCCCAGCAAAAAACCACCCACCATTCCCAGACACCCCGACAGGTGTCGTCGACAGGAGATTTCATGGACCGCTTCTTTCTCGTGATCAAGGCCACCGTTCTTGCGCTGTTGGCCGCCGCCTCTTTTCAGGCGCGCGCTTCCGACGATGTCATCAAGACTGTCTATCACATGAGCGAGGGCATCCCGCAGGCATCGCGCGCGATCAATAACATCCGCAACCACCTGGCGGCCGACCCCAAGGCCAAGATCGTGGTCGTGACGCATGGGCTGGGCATCGATTTCCTGCTCGATGGCGCGGTCAACCAGATGGAACAGCCCTTTGCTGGCGCAATTGGTGATCTGGCCGCAAAGGGCGTGGAATTTCGCGTCTGCAACAACACCCTGGTCTCGCGCAAGATCGATGTGTCCAAGGTGGCGATGGAGGCCAAGGTGGTGCCTTCCGGCGTGGCCGAAGTCTCCCGGCTTCAGGCAAGGGAAGGCTTCGTTTACCTGCGGCCGTAATCTGGCCAACCCACGCGCAGGTGGATCCCACCCCCGCCGCGCTGCGCGCGACCCCCTGAAGGGAGCGATGCGAGTGGCCCGGCGAAGCCGGTTCCACCACATCCTGGCGCACGGTACTTCGTGCCGTGAAAGATCGGACCAAGCGAAGCCAAATCCAGGGCACCACGGAACTGGCTTCGCCGGGCCGTCAGTCCCGCCCCCTGTGGGGTGACGCCGAAGTTGGCGCGGGGGAAGAACCGTCCCAGCGGCGCGCGGGGGACAATCACCAGATGAAAACCATCCGACTCAAGCCCGGCAAAGAACGATCGCTGCAGCGCCGACACCCCTGGGTGTTTGATGGTGCTGTTTCCAGAGGTGGTGCCGATTCGGGTGAGACCGTGCGCGTGGACAGCCACGACGGTGAGTTCCTCGCCTGGGGCGCGTTTTCGCCGAGCTCCAAGATCCGCGTTCGCGCCTGGAGCTTCGATCAGAACCAGCGCATTGACGCCGCGTTCTTTCGCGAGACGCTGCGCCGCGCCATCGCATTGCGCGAACGCATGGGCATCGCCAGCAACGGCTTGCGGCTAGTACACGGCGAAAGCGACGGGCTGCCTGGGCTGGTGGTGGACCGATACGGAGATACGCTGGTGGCACAGTTCGGGGCGGCGGGCGTTGAGCGCTGGAAGGATGCGATCGCCGATGCGTTGGTCAATCTGACGGGCTGCACCCGTTTGTATGAACGGTCCGACGCCAGTTCTCGCGCGCTCGAAGGTCTGCCCGAAGTGACTGGCTGGCTCCGCGGCGACGGCCCCACGGCCCTTGAGTTGCAGGAGCACGGCTGGCGCCTGGGCCTGGACATCGCCCTGGGCCACAAGACCGGCTACTACCTGGACCAGCGCGACAGCCGCCTGGCG
>JBIIQD010000489.1:0-2996 GCA_044342265.1 Hydrogenophaga sp.
CAGTACCTCAACCGCTTGTCCGACCTGATGTTCGTGCTGGCGCGCGTGCTCAACCGAATGCACGGTGGCGATGACGTGTACTGGAAGAGCGAGCGGATGCAGCAAGGAGCTGCGGAGTGAAAAACTGGCCGGTCTTGCTGGGGCTGCTGGCGGCCTGCGCCATGACCGCCACCGCTGCGCGAGCGGCCGATCCCGACCGTGCGCGGGTCGCGCTGGTGTGCGAAGCGGTGTACCTGCCGGCGCGCTCGATCTGGGTCCGGATGGTGGAGATTGCCTACGATGACCAACGCGTCAGCGCCGTGCGCATTGATGGGGTGCCCGCACACAGCTTTTCGGTGGAGGGCACGGTGATCTTCACTGCGCTGGACAACGAGCGCATCCAGATCGACGTCGCGGCGCAAGCGTGGCAAAGCGACTTTCGCGGCCAGGCCACATCACAAGGCCGCTGCGAGCGGGCCCGCTGACGCCCGCCCAGGCACTCAAGCCAGTCCGAGGCGCCTGCGCAACTCCGGAATGGCCGCCTGACCGGCCAGGTAGCCCGCCTCGATCATCTCCTTGCGCGCTGAAAAGTCGGAGCTGTCGAACTCGTCGGTCTTGGGCTGGATCAACATGCTCGCTGACTTGCCTTCGAGCTGGGCCAGGGAGCGTCCCATGATCTCGAATGACTGCAGGATGATTTCGTAGAGGCCGCTGCGCGGCTTCGCAGTGGGTCTGCCGCCGACATCGACCGCAATCACCATATCGGCGCCGAGCTGGCGCGCCACGGCAACAGGCACCGGGCTGGTCAGCCCGCCATCGACCAGTTCGCGGCCATCGACCATGGAAGGAATGAACACCCCGGGGATTGAGCACGAAGCCACGACCGCCGAGCCCACGTCCCCGCGCTGGATCACGACTTTCTCGCCCGTTGCAAGGTCCGTTGCCACCGCCGCAAAACGTCGCTGCATTTTTTCAATCGGCTGGTTCTCCAGGAAACCGTTGATCAGCCGCTTGAGTGCTGCGCCGCCGGTCATCCCGCGCCGGTTGCCCGAGGACAGGTCCGCCACGTCGATGTCTTTGACTTTCAGCGCCACCTCCTGCATCTTCCAAGGTGAAAAGCCTGCGGCATAAAACGCGCCTACCAGCGAGCCCGCGCTGGTACCCGCCACGACACCGATCGGCACCTTGGCCTCGTCCAGCGCCTGCAGCACGCCGATGTGAGCAAAGCCGCGCGCCGAGCCGCCGCCCAGCGCGATGCCGATGGTCTTGCCGCCGGAGCGAACGTCGTTTCGTGGTCGGCTGGTCTGTGCACCCACCAGGCTCGAACCGGCCAACCCGGCGCCCAGCGCCAGCCACTGTCTGCGTTGCGTGTCCATGGCTTATTTCTCCACCGGCTTGACCAGACCCTTGTCGATCAGCGCCTTGAGCTGGTCCCAGGCCGAAGCAAACGCGCCGGCAGGCTCGCCCTTGGTGATGTTCTCGACCTTCTCGTCCAGCAGCACCACCTCGACCCGGCGGTTCAGGCGACGGCCTTCGTCGGTGGTGTTCGAGGCCACCGGACGGCGCGAAGCGAAACCAGCGGATTTGATGCGCGCCGCCGGTACGCCGCGCGTCACCAGTGCTTTGCCGATTTCGGCCGCGCGTTCGTCCGAGAGCCTCTGGTTCAGCTCAGGGGTGCCAGTATTGTCGGCGTGGCCCTCGAGCGCGATCGCTTTGTCGCTCTTGGTGGTCACCAGGTGGGCAATGCGGTCCAGATAGGGGCCGGAGAAGTTGGCATTGAGTGCGCTTTTGCCAGTTTCAAACAATGCCGCACTCGGCAGGAAGATCTCCACTCCGCGCTCGGCCTGCTGGATGGGAAGCACCGGGCCTTGATAGCCCACCGGGGCTGACGGTGGAGCGGGTGGCGGAGGTGTCTGGCAGGCGGCCAGCACGGTGGCAGCCAGCAGATAAGCGAGCAGTCGGGGAGCGAGAGAGGTCATGAGGGTTCCGAGGGTTGAGTCCTGGTGTCCGACACAGCGGACCACCGAGAGTCAGCTTAGTGTGCAAAGCCTGCACAGCTACCTCGGGCAACACGGGGCGGAAAGGAAAACGTGCGCTATTGCCGCGCCTGTCGTTCGGCCACAACCGCCAAAGGCACTATCGCGGCGACAGCACCGCCATCGTGATGCGCGACACGCAGGACAACTCGCCGAAATCGTTGCGCAGGTCGATCTGCCAGACCTGGGTGGTGCGGCCGATGTGTACCGGCCGCGAGACACCGGTGACCCAGCCACGGGTCACGCCTTTGAGGTGGTTGGCGTTGATGTCCAAGCCCACGGCGCGCATTCCATGGGGACAGCAGAACGCCGCGCCACAGCTGCCCAGCGTCTCGGCCAGCACCACGCTCACGCCGCCGTGCAGCAGGCCATAGGGTTGTTTGGTGCGGGTGTCGACTGGCACGCGCGCAGTGATGAAGTCGTCGCCTACCTCCAGGAACTCGATGCCCAGGTGTTGCACGGCAGTGTCGCGGTGCAGGTCAGCCAGGATCTGCGGCGAGATGTCCTGTGTCCAGATGCGGGTCATGGGGTCCCGCCTCCGGTAAGCGACTGCAGCTGGACCGCGGCGTACGCCGCGGACTCCGCTGTCCAGATTGAAAAGCTCATGGTCACTCCTTGTTGTGGTTGTGCTTGGCCGGCATTCTGCTCGGTTTTGCGGGTCCTCCCCGTCCAGTGGGCTACAGCCGAGCGAAGCGGTCTGCCATCAGGCGACGCGGTAGACCGAGATCTCCACCCGGTCCGGGAAGCGCGCGCCGGTGCCGACGAACAGGCTCTGTGTCATCCATTCCAGTGACGGGTGCGAGACCTCGAAGCCGGGCACGCAGCGGAAGTAGATCGCGGCCGGGTCCACCGGTTCGCCGCGAACAAGTTTGGCAATGTCCTCGGCCGAGCCGCGGCGCAGGGCGCGGTTCTGCACGAACACATGGGCGCCGGACCAGGCCGGGTCGTCCAGCCGCAGCAGGTAGCGCGCGTCGAGGTCGG
>JBIIQD010000042.1:0-10787 GCA_044342265.1 Hydrogenophaga sp.
CTGACCTCACAGAGTGATCCCCATGACCACCACCAACCCGCGCGCGTCCGCGCCCTACGTTCCACAGATCCGCCTGTACCAGCAATGGCTGGCCGAACAACGTGGCTTGCGCTTCGCCGACTACAACGCGCTCTGGCGCTGGTCCACCACCGACCTCGATGCCTTCTGGCAAAGCATCTGGGAATACTTCGACCTGCACTCGCCCACGCCGCACACGGCGGTGCTGGAGAAGAACGTGATGCCCGGCGCGCGCTGGTTCCCTGGCGCGCAGCTCAACTATGCGCAGCAGGTGTTCCGCCATGTCGATGCGGCACACGCCGCCGGTTTCGCTGCGGTGATTTCCGACAACGAAAAGGGCCAACGGCGTGAACTTTCCTGGCCGGAACTGCGGCGCCAGGTCGCTTCTCTCGCGTTGCACCTGCAGGCGCAGGGTGTGAAACCCGGCGACCGTGTCGCGGCCTACCTGCCCAACATCCCCGAGACCATGGTCGCCTTTCTCGCGGTGGTCAGCATCGGCGGCGTGTGGAGCGTGTGCGCGCCTGACATGGGCACCCACGCCGTGCTAGACCGCTTCAAACAGATCGAACCCGTGGCGCTGATCGCGTGCGACGGCGTGACGCATGGTGGACGAGACTTCGACCGCCTGGCCGTGGTGGCCGAGCTGCGGGCGGCGTTGCCCACCGTTCGCCACGTGGTGCTGCACACCAACCTGGCGCAGGACCCGGCCGAGGTGGACCGCGCACTGGAGACCGCCCAGCCTTGCGCCGCCTTCAGCACCGCCACCGCGCGCGACGACGCGGCGGTTCAGGCCTTCGAGCCGCTGTGGCTGCCGTTCGACCACCCGCTCTGGATCGTCTACAGCAGCGGCACCACGGGCCTGCCCAAGCCCATCGTGCACGGTCATGGCGGCACCGTCATCGTGGCGCTGGCGCTCAAGACCATCCACAACGACGTGGGCTGCAGCTACGCGCCCAACAGCTGGGGCGAGCGCTACCACTGGTACAGCTCCACCGGCTGGGTGATGTGGAACGCGCAGACCAGCGGCCTGCTCGTCGGCGCCACCTGCGTGATCTACGACGGCAACCCCGGTGGCAGCAAAGAGCACCCCGATTGGACCGTGCTCTGGCGCTTCGCCGCGCGCGAGGGCGTCACCTTCTTCGGCGCCGGCGCGGCCTTCTTCGCGAACTGCCTCAAGGCGGGCGTGGACCTCTCGACCTGCGGCGACCTCTCGACCGTGCGCGCGCTCGGCAGCACCGGATCGCCACTCTCGGAAGACGCGCAGCGCTGGGGCACGGCGCAGTTCTGTCAGCTTCGAAAAGCGGCTCAGAGCGACCGATTCACCGCCGGGCCGCCCCAAGGTGAACCAGGCCCCTCGGGGGGCAGCGACCCACACGAAGTGGGGGAGCGTGGGGGCGACATCTGGTGGTGCAACATCTCCGGCGGGACGGATTTCGCCGGGGCGTTCATTGGCGGAAATCGCGAGCTGCCGCTGACGCCTGGCCGCATGCAGTGCCGCCTGATGGGCTGCGCGGTCGAGGCCTGGGACGAGAAGGGCCAGCCAGTGAACGACGCCGTGGGCGAGCTGGTTTGCGCGCAGCCTATTCCATCGATGCCGCTGTACTTTGTCGGTGACAAGAACCATGAGCGCCTGCTCGGCAGTTACTTCGACATGTACCCACCCGGCCATGGCCGAAAGCCGGGCGGTGGTGACCTGGAAAAAGAGTCGGGCGCCGTCTGGCGCCACGGCGACTGGCTGCGCATCCACCCCGACGGTTCCTGCGTCATCTACGGCCGGTCAGACGCCACCATCAACCGCCATGGCCTGCGCATGGGCACCAGCGAGCTCTACAGCGCGGTCGAAGCGCTGCCCGAGGTGCTCGACAGCCTGGTGGTGGACCTCGAATACCTGGGGTGCGAAAGCTTCATGCCGCTGTTCGTTGTGCTGCGCCCCGGCCTCGCGATGGACGACGCGATTCGCGCCAAGATCAGCGACGCCATCCGCACCGCGCTCTCGCCGCGCTTCCTGCCCAACGAGGTGTTCCAGGTCGCCGAGATCCCGCGCACGCTCTCGGGCAAGAAGCAGGAGCTGCCGATCAAGAAACTGCTGCTGGGCCTGCCGCTGGAGAAGGTGATCAACCGGGAGGCGATGGCGAATCCGGGTTGTCTGGACTGGTATGTGGATTTCGCGCGCCAGCGGGCCGGTGCCACGCACACCTGAGGTCTCGGGGGCGCAGGCTTTGCCGGCCCCGCACATGTTGAAACGCTTGGTTACTGGTCAACGCGCCCACTTTGCTGAACACTCGCGGGTGATCGCGCTGTCATTCGCCCTCTCGCACATGCGGCTGCCGATCAGATCGGAGGACCCAGATGATCCGCGGACCTTCTCCCGTGCAGCCGGAAGGCTTGTTCGAGCCGCTGGACATTGACATCGACAGCCTGGATCATGCGCTGATGGACCTGCTGACGAGCGACTGGCAGACCCTGGACGATGGCGAGCCGCCGCAGTCGCCTCCGTTGGCCCAGCAATCGCTCAGCCCTGCAGCCTGACGCACCGTGGTGATCCGCTGCACGGTGTAGCAGCCCTGGCCGCGCCCGTTGTGGGTCCACACGTCGTGCAGGTGGTCCGTGCCGCAGGTCTTCGCGGTCTCGAAGTCATGGCGGTGGCCCAGCGCCCCAGCAGCCGGTCCCAGCACCCGGGGTTACCCACCGCGCCATAGCTTTGCAGCAGCAGGGATGCCTCCATCGAAGTGCTTGTGTGACATCACGTTTCGTTCATGTCGCCGGTCCGATCCATCGCGCTGTCCCTCGTGTCTCTTGTGCTTGTGCAGGCCACCTGGTCAGGCATGGAGCGGCGCAACGTCGAGGCCGAGCGCAGCAACATGGGCGGCTTCAAGAGCAGCACGGCGCTGGCGCACCACAAGGCCGGCGGCTCGGGTCGCCTGGAACTCGTGGAGCGCTTGGGTGACGGAGGTGTCAACAGCGCCAAGATGTATGCCTACGGCGCCGATTACCTGAAGAAGGACGTCAAGAACGAGACCCGGAAAAGCCTGGTGCAGGGCGGCCGGCGTTTTCTGCTCACCAGCACCACCGCCAAAAGCATGGTCATCGAAACCCAGGTCGCCGGGCGCTGGATGGTCAACGTCAACTGCATCGAGGCCACCGAGGCGCAGTGCATCGATGCGCTGGGCAAGGTGGACTGCGCGGCGCTGGAACAGCTCAAACCCTGAGGCAGCAGGGGAGCGCGAGGGCGCGTAACATGCGGGGGTTTCATCCACCCGAGCGCGCGCCCATGTCCATCACCCTTTCGTCCGCCAGCCTGCCTGTCTTCCATACCGCCCTGTCCAACCTGCTGCACTGTCTGAAGAAGGCTGAGGCCAACGCCGCTGCTCGGGGGTTCGACCCCAATGTCTTCGTCACCACGCGCCTGGCGCCCGACATGCTGCCTTTCGCGGCGCAGATCCGCATTGCCTGCGACGCCGCCAAGAACGGCACCGCGCGCCTGGGCGGCATCGAGGCGCCGAAGTTCGAGGACAACGAGACCACCTTCGCCGACCTGCAGGCCCGCATCACCAAGACGCTGGATTGGTTGGCCACCGTACCCGCCGCGTCCATCGACGGCCGCGAAGACGCCGACATCACCTTCCCGGTCGGCCGCGACAAGACCCGCACCATGAAAGGCGAGGCCTACCTCAAGCACTGGGCGCTGCCCAACGTGTTCTTTCACGTCACCACCGCCTACGCGATGCTGCGCCACAACGGCGTGGACCTGGGCAAGGCCGACTACCTCGCGGGTGCGGCTGGCGCCTGACCAGGGAGAGGACCCCGGCGCGGCAGAGAGTGCACCGGCCGTCCTGCCCGCCCATGTGCTGGCGCAAGACAAGTACCCCAGTCGCCCATCACCCTCATCGCGCCCTGGCTCGCTGGCGGCAGCAGCGACGTGGTGATGCGCGACTTCGCCGCGAGCGCGGGCGAGGCCATGGATGCCTGCGCCAAGGCCAACCCAGGCAAGCTGGAATATGGTCACACCGGCCCCACGCCGCACCTGGCGGTCGAAGAGCTCAGCGACCAGGCCGGCATCCAGGTCAACCCGACCCCGTTCAAGGGCTCGGCGGAATTCGTGCAAGCCATCCTCGGTGGCCCCAAGGGATGGACCCGGCCATCGTGAAGGCCCTGCACGACGCGTTCAAGAAGGACCCTCGAAGACCCGACCGTGCTCGCCGCGCTCGGCAAGTTTTCCCAGCCCGTGATCTACATGAACAGCGCCGACTAACAGGCCTATGGCGAGCGCACCTTCAAGGCCGAGAAAGCGACGATCGAGCGGCTGGGGTTGGCGAAAAAGAGCTGACTACCCCCGCACCAGGCACGCCGCGATACGTGTTCCTTCCGCGAACACGAAGTCTTTGAATGCCTGGTTCACGCCGTTGAGCACGGCGTCTCGGCGGTGGATGAAGCACCAGTCGATGTATTTGGGCATGTCGGCCAGGTTCAACACGGCGATGCGGCGCGCTTCCAGTTCGACTTGGAACACGTGGGCCGAGAGAAAGCTAATGCCCAGGCCCTCCATCACTGCGTGTTTCACCGTTTCGTTGCCGGATAGTTCCAGCCGCTGGCGCACCTGAATCGACTGTGCCTGCAACAACTGTTCGAGGAACAGGCGGGTCGACGAGCTCGGTTCGCGGAAGATGAAGTCTTCCTGTCGAAGATCGGTCCATTCCAGCGCGCTGCGCTGCGCCAGCGGGTGGTTGACCGGCGCGACGATGCAGTGCGGGTGGCGGGCGAAGCTGTGCGCTTCCACATCGGCTTCTGAAGGCGGATAGCCGGTGATCGCAATGTCCAGCCGCCGTTCGGCGAGCAGGTCCAGGATCTCGCTGCGCTTGGCCACGGTGAGCTTGAGGTGCACATCCGGGTGGCGCTGATGGAACTCGCTCAGCAGTCGCGGGGCGAAGTAGTTGGCCGTCTGCACCACGCCCAGGTGCAGCAGGCCGCGCAGGCCGGGCGTGGTTTCTTTGCTGCCGTCGCTGGCATAGAAAGCCATCGCCTCTTCGGCCGCCCGCACCTGCGCCAGGATGATGCGCGCATGCATCAGCAGCTCCTGCCCAGCGTCGCTCAGCCGACGCCTGTCGGTGCTGTCGAACAGGGCGGTCCTCAGCGCCTGCTCGATCTGCCGCACCGCCATGGAAACGGCCGGTTGGGTCATCTCCAGATGCTCGGCCGCGCGAGAGAAGCTGGAACTGGTGGCGACCGCTTCGAACACGCGCAGCTGGCGCACCTTCAAATGCATCATGCGATTTCTCCTCAGGACATTCCCGCAGCAAATGACCAATGCTGCGCTGCGATGGGGCACCTTTTTGGCGTCAAAGGTGGAAATATAAGGAAAATTGATGAAAATGATAAACAGCCATCAATAGCCCAGATACAACAGGGTCCGTAGCATCACGGCCCATGAAGTCAGCACACACCCCTTTTCCCCGCTGGGACGATGCCGCTACAGCCGGTATGGACCAGCCCCACCTGCTCTTGTACCGATCCAACTTGCTGGGCTCGGACCTGCGCATCACCAACTATGGCGGCGGCAACACCTCGGCCAAGATCGTCCACAAGGACCCGCTGACCGGCCAGGACGTCGAAGTTCTCTGGGTCAAAGGCTCGGGCGGCGACGTCGGTTCGATGAAACTCGACGGCTTCTCCACCCTGTACATGGACAAGCTGCGCGCGCTGCAGGGCCTGTACCGCGGCCTCGAACACGAGGACGAGATGGTCGGCTACCTGCCGCACTGCACCTTCAACCTCAACACCCGCGCCGCGTCCATCGACACGCCGCTGCACTCTTCGCTGCCCTACGCCCACGTCGACCACATGCACCCCGACGCGGTGATCGCGATCGCGGCCATGGCGAACTCCGAAGCCATCACGCAAAAGGTCTTCGGTGGCGCTGTGGGCTGGATGCCCTGGCTGCGCCCAGGCTACGAACTGGGCCAGCAGCTCAAGGCCTACAACGAAGCCCACCCCGGCCTGCGTGGCATCGTGCTGGGCGGTCACGGCCTGTTCAGCTGGGGCGAGACATCCAGGGCCTGCTACGACAACACGGTCAACCTGATCGAGACGGCGCAGAACTGGCTGGCCGCCGAGCGCGCCGCCAAGCAGGTGCAGGTGTTTGGAGGCGCCCGTTTCCACACGCTGCCCACCGAGGTGCGCGAGGCCACGCTGGCGCGCGTGCTGCCCGTGCTGCGCGGTCTGGCCAGCGCGGCCGGCGGCCACAAGCTGCTGCACCTCAACACCTCTCCCGAGGTGATGCAGTTCGTCAACTCCGCCGACCTGCAGCCGCTGGCGGCCCTGGGCACCTCCTGCCCCGACCACTTCCTGCGCACCAAGATCCGGCCGCTGATCGTGCCCGAGGCTGTGTATTTGCTAGAAGGCGCTGCGCTCAAGGACGCACTGAACCAGCTGCTGGCCGACTACCGCGCCGACTACACCGCCTATTACGAGCGCTGCAAGCGCCCGACCAGCCCGGCCCTGCGCGACCCCAACCCGGTGGTGCTGCTGCTGCCGCGCATCGGCATGGTCACCATCGCCAAGGACAAGGCCACCGCCCGCATCGCCGGCGAGTTCTATGTCAACGCCATCAACGTGATGCGCGAGGCCAACGCGGTGGACCGTTACGTGGGTCTGCCCGAGCAGGAGGCGTTCGACATCGAGTACTGGCTGCTCGAAGAAGCCAAGTTGCAGCGCATGCCCAGGCCCAGGCCCCTGGTGGGCAAGGTGGCCTTCGTCACCGGGGGCGCCGGCGGCATCGGCCAGGCCATCGCCAGGCGCATGCTGGCCGAAGGCGCCTGCGTGGTGCTGGCCGACATCGACCAGGACGCGCTGAACACCGTGAGCGCCGACCTCGCCAAGGCGCACGGCAAGGACCATGTGCGCGGCGTGCGCTGCGACGTGACCGACGAGGCCAGCGTGATTGCAGCGTACGGCCGCGCCGCCATCGAGTTCGGCGGCGTGGACATCCTGGTGAGCAACGCCGGCATCGCCTCGGCCGCGCCCATCGAAGACACCTCGCTGGAGCTTTGGAACCGCAACCAGAGCATCCTGGCCACGGGCTACTTCCTGGTCGGCCGCGAAGCTTTCAAGGTGATGAAGGCGCAGGGCGTGGGCGGCTCCATCGTGATGATCGCCAGCAAGAACGGCATGGTCGCCAGCAACCAGGCCACGGCCTACTGCGCCGCCAAGGCCGCCGAGATCCAGCTCAGCCGAAGCTTCGCGCTCGAGGGCGCGCCGCTGGGCATCCGTTCCAACGTGGTCAATCCCGACGCGGTGATCCGCGGCTCCAAGATCTGGACCGGCAAGTGGAGCGAAGAACGCGCCGCCGCCAACAAGATCGACGAGGGCGACCTCGAGGCTTTCTACCGCGACCGCAGCATGCTCAAGCGCAGCGTCTTCCCCGAGGACATCGCCGAGGCCACTTACTTCTTCGCCTGCGAAGACCTCAGCGCCAAGAGCACCGGCAACATCCTCAACGTCGACGCCGGCAACCTCGCAGCCTTCACCCGCTGACCCCGCGCCGCGATAACCAGGAAGAGACATGAAGACCATCGACAGCAGCTTGATCGCGTCGCACAACGAACCCCAGTTGCGCCATGTGCACAACGACTACGAACACCTGGGCGAGCAGCTCGCGCGCCGCCAGATCGACATCGAGACCGTGCGCCAGCAGGTCGCGGCCTTCGGTGTTGCGATTCCCAGCTGGGGCGTGGGCACGGGCGGCACCCGTTTTGCCCGCTTCCCCGGCCAGGGCGAGCCGCGCAACGTGTTCGACAAGTTGCAGGACTGCGGCGTGATCCAGCAGCTGGCGCGCGCCACACCCACGGTGAGCCTGCACATCCCCTGGGACAAGTGCAGCGACTGGAGCGAGCTGCGCCAGGCCGCCGCGTCGGCCGGCCTGGCGTTCGATGCGATGAACTCCAACACCTTCAGCGACCAGCCCGGCCAGGCCCACAGCTACAAGTTCGGCAGCCTCACGCACACCGACGCCGCCACCCGCGCGCAGGCCGTGGCACACAACCTCGAATGCATCGAGATCGGGAAGGCGCTGGGATCGAAGGCGCTGACGGTGTGGGTTGGCGATGGAAGCAACTTCCCCGGCCAACAGCACTTCCGCCGCGCGTTCGACCGCTACCTGATGAGCGCGCAGCAGATCTACGCCGCGCTGCCCGGCGACTGGCGCATGATGCTGGAACACAAGATCTGCGAGCCGGCCTTCTACGCCACCGTGATCCAGGACTGGGGCTCCAGCTTCCTGGCCGCGCAAGCCCTGGGGCCAAGGGCGCAGTGCCTGGTCGACCTCGGCCACCACGCGCCCAACGTCAACATCGAACTGATCGTGGCGCGCCTGATCGCCGCCGGCAAGCTCGCGGGCTTTCACTTCAACGACAGCAAATACGGCGACGACGACCTCGACGCCGGCAGCGTCAGCCCCTACCGCCTGTTCCTCGTGTTCAACGAACTGGTGGCCGCAGCGCACGAAGGTGTGGCCTTCGATCCGGCCTACATGCTGGACCAGAGCCACAACGTCACCGATCCGATCGAGAGCCTGATGACCAGCGCGATCCAGGTTCAGCGCAGCTACGCGCAGGCCCTGCTGGTCGACCGCGCTGCACTGGATGCCGCGCAGGACGCCAACGACGCCATGACCGCCACGCACCTGCTCAAACAGGCCTTCCAGACCGACGTGACCCCGCTGCTGCAGCGCGTGCGCGCCGACGCCGGTGGCGCCATCGACCCGGTGGCTGCCTACCGCGCCAGCGGCTACCGCCAGCGCGTGGCCACCGAGCGCCCGGCCGCCATGGGCGGCAGCGGAGGCATTGTCTGAACCCTACACCCGGCGACGCGCATGCGCGGCACCGGCCCCATCCCGCTCGCTGGCTTCGAGCCGGCGACAGGACCCTGACCCACCTGGGTCGATCATCACCCACCGCGACGACAACCTCTGGAGACATCAACATGAAATCCCGCTTCGCACTGACCGCCGCCGCCCTGGCGCTCGCCCTGGCTCAGCCCGCCTTCGCCGCCGACAAGATCGCCCTGGTGGTCAAGAGCCTGGGCAATGGCTTCTTCGACGCCGCGCACCAGGGTGCGCTCGAAGCCGCCAAGGAGCTCAAGGACGTCGAGATCATCTACACCGGTCCTGCCAAGGCCACAGCCGAAGGCCAGATCGAGATCATCAATTCGCTGATCGCCCAGAACGTCAAGGCCATCGTGATTTCCGCCAACGACCCCGACGCGCTCGTGCCCTCGTTGAAGAAGGCGATGGCCCGTGGCATCAAGGTCATCTCGTTTGACTCGGGCGTCAAGAAGGACGGACGCCTGATGCAGCTGAACCCGTCCAACAATGCCCTGATCGGCGAGAAGCTGGCCAAGATGAGCGAGCAGGTCGTGGGCAAGACCGGCGAGATTGCCGTGCTGTCGGCCACCGCGCAGGCGACCAATCAGAACATCTGGATTGCCGAGATGAAGAAGGTGCTGGCCAAGCCCGAGTTTGCCGGTCTCAAGCTGGTCAGCGTGGTCTACGGCGACGACCAGACCGACAAGAGCTACCGCGAAGCCCAGGGCCTGTTCAAGAGCCACCCCAACCTGAAGGCCATCGTTGCGCCCACCACGGTCGGCATCGCTGCGGCCGCCAAGGCTGTGCAGGACGAAAAGAAGGTTGGCCAGATCTTCGTGACCGGCCTGGGCCTGCCCTCGGAGATGGCCGGCCACGTCAAGAGCGGCGCGGTCAAGTCCTTTGCGATCTGGAACCCGATCGATCTGGGGTACTCGTCCATCTATGCCGTGCACGCGTTCATGAAGGGCAAGGCCAAAGGCGCGAAGGGCGAAGTGATTTCGCTGGGCCGTGTGGGCAAAGCCACGTTGGATGAAAACGGCGAGGCTGCGATGGCTGAACCCTTCACGTACGACGCGACCAACGTGGACAAGTTTGCCAAGATCTTCTGAAGTACCGAGAGGCACCCCCTGCGCCGCTTCGCGTCTTCCCCCTCTCTCGCCGTTGGCGGGAGGGGGGCGGCACCAGAGGCCCGGCGAAGCCGGTTCCTCGGTGCCCTGGAGTTGCTCGCCTCTTGCTCCTCCGTGTCGTCATGACCTCTGAATCCCCTTCCGCCTGGCTCCGGCTGCAAGGCATCCACAAACGCTTCGGTCCGACCCACGCCCTCAAAGGCGTGGACCTTGAACTGGTGCCGGGCGAGGTGCTCGCTCTCATTGGCGAGAACGGCGCCGGCAAGTCCACGCTGGTCAAGCTGCTGACCGGCGTGTACCCGGTGGACGAAGGGCAGATTCTGCTCGGCGGCCAGCCGGTCCGCTTTGCCCGCGCGCAGGAGGCGCAGGCCGCCGGCATCGTGGCGGTGCACCAGGAAACCGTGATGTTCGAGGAGCTGTCCGCTGCCGAAAACATCTTCATCGGCCGCCAGCTCCTCAAGCGAATCGGCCCGCTGACGGTGATCGACTGGGCGCGCATGAACAGGCAGGCGCAGGCCGCGCTGGACCAGGTTGGCGCGGGCTTTGCCGCCACCACGCCGGTCAAGCAGCTGAGTCTGGCGCAGCGCCACCTGATCGAGATCGCCCGTGCGCTGTCGCAGCAAGCCAAGGTGGTGATCCTCGACGAACCCACGGCCGCGCTCTCGCAGGCCGAGATCCGCGACTTCTACGGTCTCGTGCGGGGTCTCAAGAAGCAGGGCGTTGCGGTGCTTTTCATCACCCACAAGTTTGACGAAATCTTCGCCGTCGCTGACCGCTACGTGGTG
>JBIIQD010000381.1:0-3712 GCA_044342265.1 Hydrogenophaga sp.
TGGAAGGTGCGCGCGAACACAATTTGCAGAACATCTCTGTCGAGTTCCCGCTGCAGCGCCTGACCGTGGTCACTGGCGTCTCGGGCTCGGGCAAATCCACCCTGATCCAGGATGTGCTCGCGCCCGCGCTGCTGCGCCACTTTGGCAAGTCCACCGACGCGCCGGGCGCGCACGACCGCCTGCTGGGAGCCGACTTCCTGAGCGAGGTGGTCTATGTGGACCAGTCGCCCATCGGCAAAACCGCGCGCTCCAACCCGGTGAGCTACGTGGGCGCCTGGGACGCCATTCGCGCACTGTTTGCCGATGCGCCGCTGTCGCGCCAACGCAGCTACACCGCGAGCAAGTTCAGCTTCAACAGTGGCGATGGCCGCTGCCCGACCTGCGGTGGTTCGGGCTTTGAGCATGTGGAGATGCAGTTCCTCTCCGACGTTTACTTGCGTTGCCCGGATTGCGACGGCAAACGCTACCGCCCCGAGGTGCTGGAGGTACGAATCGAACGCGGCGCACGCTGGCTCAACGTGGCCGATGTGCTCGATCTCACCGTGAGTGAGGCCGCCACGCTGTTCGCCAGCGATCGCGAGGTGATCCGTGTGTTGCAGCCCATCGTGGACGTGGGGCTGGAATACGTGAAACTGGGCCAGCCCGTGCCGACGCTGTCGGGCGGCGAGGCGCAGCGCCTCAAGCTTGCCGGTTTCCTGGCCGAGACAGCGAAAAACAGCGCCGCCAGCCGCCAGGCACTGGCCAGGAAAGGCACGCTGTTCCTGTTCGATGAGCCGACGACTGGCCTGCACTTCGACGACATCGCCAAGCTCATGCGTTCGCTGCGCCGTCTGCTCGAGTCCGGGCATTCGCTGATCGTGATTGAGCACAACCTGGACGTGATCCGCAGCGCCGACTGGCTGATCGACCTGGGCCCCGAAGGCGGCGCTGGTGGTGGTCTGGTGGTGGCCGAAGGTCCTCCCGAAGAGGTGCGTGAACACAAGACCAGCCACACCGCCAAAGCGTTGCGTGACTACGCCCTTTCCATGGGAGAGGTGCACGCGGTGCAGGAGGGACGCCTGGTTGACTACCTGAAACAGCCACAGCGCCGCCAGGCTGCATCGGCCCGAGCAGAGCGGCACAGCAACGCCATCCGCATCGTCAACGCCAAGGAGCACAACCTCCAGAACCTGAGCGTGGACATCCCGCGTGGGAAGTTCAACGTCATCTCCGGTGTCAGCGGTTCCGGTAAGAGCACGCTGGCGTTCGACATCCTGTTCAACGAAGGACAGCGGCGCTACCTCGAATCGCTCAACGCCTACGCGCGCAGCATCGTGCAGCCGGCCGGTCGGCCCGAGGTGGATGCGGTCTACGGCATACCGCCGACGGTGGCGATCGAGCAGCGCCTTAGCCGCGGCGGCCGCAAATCCACCGTGGGCACCACCACCGAGGTCTGGCATTTCCTGCGCCTGCTGTATGTGAAGCTTGGCACGCAGCATTGCGTGCACGACGGCGCGGCCGTGATGCCGCAAAGCCCCGAGAGCATCGCCGCAGCCATCCTCACGCGCTACCGCGGCCGCCACATCGGCCTGCTGGCGCCGCTCGTGGTCAACCGCAAGGGCGTCTACACCGAACTCGCCGACTGGGCCCGTCCGCGCGGACACACCCACCTGCGCGTGGACGGCGACTTCCTGCCCACCACGGGCTTCCCGCGCATCGACCGGTTCAAGGAACACACCATCGAACTGCCCGTGGCCGACGGTGTGGTGGACCCGGCGAACGAGGCCTGGCTGCGCACCCAGCTGACCAGGGCGCTCGAGCTGGGCAAGGGTACGCTACACCTGCTGACCGACCTGGACGGGATCGCGCCCGCGCTGGCCGAAGGGCGATCCACCGCCGGCCTGGGCCGGATGGAGGTGTTTTCCACCCAGCGTGCTTGTCCGGTCTGCGCCACCAGCTACCCCGAGCTGGACCCGCGCCTGTTCTCATACAACAGCAAGCATGGCTGGTGTCCCGACTGTGTGGGCACTGGCGTGAAGCTCTCGCGCGAGCAGCGCAAGGCGCTGGACGATTCGGTGCAGGACGACGACCAGAAGGGCCGCGAACAGAGCTTTGCCGAGCCTGAGGTCGACGACCTGACCGACGAGACCTGCCCCGCGTGCCAAGGCACGCGACTGAACGCGCAGGCGAGAGCGGTGCGCTTCGGTGGTGTCTCCATCACCGAGATCGCGCGTCTGTCGGTCAGCGAGGTGAGGCGCTGGGTGCAGGCCATGATGAGCGATGGCGAGGCGGACCGCGATCCGGCGCCGCGCCGCCCCAGGGCGAATCAGCCCCCTCGAGGGGCAGTGACCCGCGTCAGCAGCGAAGCGTCGGGGCAATTGACGCAACGTGAAGCGGACATTGCACGCGACCTGCTGCCCGAGATCGAAAGCCGCCTGGCCTTTCTGGAGGACGTGGGTCTGAACTACCTGACGTTGGACCGCGGCGCGCCCACGCTCAGCGGTGGCGAAGCGCAGCGCATTCGTTTGGCCGCACAGCTGGGGTCCAACCTGCAGGGTGTGTGCTATGTGCTGGATGAGCCCACCATCGGTCTGCACCCGCGCGACAACCAGGTTTTGCTGGACGCGCTTCACAAGCTCGGCGCCATGGGCAACACCCTGGTGGTCGTGGAGCACGACGAGGACACCATACGCCGCGCCGACCACATCATCGACATCGGCCCCAGCGCTGGCAAACGCGGCGGTCGCGTGGTGGCGCAGGGCAGCGTGGCCGACCTGTCAGCGAACGAAGAATCGGTGACAGGCCGTTACTTGCTGCATGCGATGAAACATCCGCTGCAGGCACGACGCGCCGTGACCACCGATGCCGACCGGCTGGAGCTGCGTGGGGCGACACTGCACAACCTTCAGCAGGTGGATGTGGATGTCCCACTTCGGCGACTGGTCGTGGTGACCGGCGTCTCCGGCTCGGGAAAGTCCACGCTGGCGCGCGACGTGCTGCTCACCAACGCAGCGGCCGCTGTGTCACAGCGCAGCACGTACGCCGGCCGCCAGGCCTGGGACAACGAAGGCGCTCGCCCTGCATGGACCGGTTGCAGCAAGCTGCTGGGCAGCGAAGCAGTGGACCGTGTGCTCGAAGTCGACCAGACACCCATCGGCAAGACGCCGCGCAGCTGCCCGGCCACCTACATCGGTTTCTGGGACACGGTGCGCAAGCTGTTCGCCGACACGCTGGAGGCCAAGGCGCGCGGCTACGGGCCGGGTCGTTTCAGCTTCAACACCGGTGAAGGCCGCTGCCCAGGCTGCGAAGGGCAGGGCCTGCGCACCATCGAGATGAGCTTCCTGCCCGATGTGAAAGTGCCCTGCGAGGTCTGCCATGGTGCGCGCTTCAACCCCGAGACCCTGGCCGTCACCTGGAAAGGCAAGAACGTCGGTGACGTCCTGCAAATGGCGGTGGACGAAGCGGTGGACTTCTTCGCAGCCATGCCTGCGATCAGTCACCCGCTGCAGCTGCTCAAGGACGTGGGCCTGGGCTACCTCACGCTCGGTCAACCCTCGCCCACGCTGTCGGG
This sequence comes from Hydrogenophaga sp., assembly GCA_044342265.1. Classification (GTDB taxonomy): domain Bacteria; phylum Pseudomonadota; class Gammaproteobacteria; order Burkholderiales; family Burkholderiaceae_C; genus Hydrogenophaga. The sequence continues at coordinate 3,551 of JBIIQD010000381.1, forward strand.
CGGTGAAGCGCAGCGCATCAAGCTGGTGACCGAGCTCAGCAAGGTGCGCGACGAAGTCGGACGGCGCGGCCAGAAGGCGCCGCACACGCTCTACGTGCTGGACGAACCCACGGTGGGCCTGCACATGGCCGATGTGGAAAAACTCATCCGCGTGCTGCACCG
>JBIIQD010000382.1:0-3701 GCA_044342265.1 Hydrogenophaga sp.
GAACTCTCGCCCGAGTTGCTGAAAGAGATCGACAAGATCCGCTGGGAGCTGCGCGACCCTGCCCAATGATGGCGAAGAAGAGCCATGTCAGCGAGACGCCAGCCACCGCATGGCTGAAGGCGCATGGTGTGGTGTTCACCGAACATCCCTATGAATACCTGGAACACGGCGGTGCTCAGCACAGTGCTGCGGTGCTGGGTTTTGATCCCTATGTAGTGGTCAAGACGCTGATCATGCAAGACGAGGCCGCGAAGCCACTGGCCGTGTTGATGCATGGCAACTGTAAGGTGTCCACCAAGAACCTGGCGCGGCAGATCGGTGCCAAATCGGTTGAGCCATGCAAGCCGGAGGTCGCCAACCGCCACAGCGGTTATCTGGTCGGTGGTACTTCTCCGTTTGGACTCAAACGTCAGATGCCGGTGTATGTGGAGTGCACTGTGCTCGCGTTGCCGAACATCCTGATCAACGGCGGTCGCCGCGGCTATCTGGTGGGTATCGATCCCGCCGTATTGTCTGGCCCGTTGGGCGCCCAAGAGGTTCATTGCGCGCTGGCAGAATAAGCGTCGAACCTCGCAAAGCGCGCGGCAACAGAACAACAACGAGGACATTGCCTTGGACCACCTGTACCCCATTTTGGCCACCGTTCTGGCCTACTTGATCGGTTCGCTGTCGTTTGCGGTGGTCGTCAGCCGCCTCATGGGTCTGCAGGATCCGCGCACCTATGGCAGCAAGAACCCCGGCGCCACCAACGTGCTGCGCTCGGGCAGCAAGAAAGCGGCGATCCTGACACTGCTGCTCGATGCCCTCAAGGGCTGGTTGCCGGTGGTGGCGGTCTCGTGGTGGGGCCAAGCCTGGGGTCTGGGCGATGGCAGCGTGGCGCTGGTGGGTCTGGCGGCGTTTCTCGGACACCTCTGGCCAGTCTTTTTCCGCTTTGCAGGCGGCAAGGGGGTGGCCACGGCGGCGGGCGTGATCATCGGCTTCAATCCCTGGCTAGGCCTGGCTTCGTTGCTGACCTGGGCGATCGTGGCCTACGCGTTCCGCTATTCATCGCTGGCCTCAATCGTCACAGCAGTGTTCGCGCCGGCGTTTTTCCTGTTCGGACATGGTGTGGCCTGGAGCGCGCCAAACGCCATGGTCCTGAGCCTGGCGGTGATGGGGCTGCTGCTGGTCTGGCGGCATGCGGACAACATCAACCGCCTGTTGGCGGGCAAAGAGAGCAAGCTGGGGGCGAAAAAATCATGAGCGCAGACATCACGCGCATCGGTGTGGCATCACGCTACAGCGAAGCCGCTGTTTACAACGGCGTGGTCTATCTGGCCGGCATGGTGCCCGAATGCGAGGCCACCGACATCCGCAGCCAGACGGTCGATGTGCTGGCGCAAATCGACCAACGACTCAAGGAGGCGGGCAGTGATAGGTCTCGCATCTTGCGCACGCAGATCTTTCTGTCAGACATCCGCGATATCAGTGCCATGAATGAGGTCTGGGACGCCTGGGTGGTGCCTGGCACTGCGCCGCCGCGGGCGACAGTGCAGGCGGCTCTGGCGAACCCGGTGTGGAAGATCGAGGTCGTGGTGACCGCCGCTCAGTCCTGATGCCCCCGCGCTCCGTCGCTTCGCGGGTCGCTGCCCCCCAGGGAGGCTGTTTGGGCCTTTCAGAACCGTTTTTCCAGCGTCAGCTGGTCGTTGGTCTTCTGCATCTGAAAACGGTTGAGGAAGCTGTTGCCCAGCAGTACAAAAGGCATCGGCTGGGGCGAGATCACGGCGTCCACGTCGTAGGTCACCACGTCACCGACCCGCACCGACTCCAGGCGGATGAGGTATCCCGTGGACACACCGTTGGCGGTGTTCAACTGCACCCGCTGACCGTGTTCGAACTTCAGGTTGATGCGTTTGGCCTCGGCTGCGCCGAGTGCGATGGTCGTGGCGCCGGTGTCGACCAGGAACTTGACCGTCTTGCCGTTGATCTGGCCGTTGGGCAGGAAGTGTCCACTGGGATCAGCGGTCAGCACGATGCGCTGACCCCCGCCGCCCGCGCGCACCTTGCCGACACTGACCGGTGCGGCACCAACCTGTAGCGTCTGCTTCTGGCCATTGATTTCGACAGTGGCCGAGTTGCCGTCGAGCGACAGCAGTCGAACACCCTGGTGGGCTTCGCCGACAGCGACGAACTTGGGTGGTGCGCCGTCGACCACCAGCAGCGCCTTCTGCCCGGACACTCCCGACAGCGCGACCTGGGGTGCGCCGGACTGGGCGCCAGCCCAGGTACAAAACGCGGTCAGCATGAAGGCTGCCATACGGCGCGGGCTGAGCAAGACGGGCTCCTTGTATTGGCGTCTCAGCGCGGCTTGCCCACAGTGGCGTAGGCCTCGGTGTGGCGGTTGGACAGGAACGACTGGAGCTTCGAAGGCGCGCTCTTGCAGTTTTCAAGGTTGCGGGCCGCGTCGTTGCCCACACGCAGGTTCAGGCTTTGATCAAGCATGGTGGCCACCTCGCTGAAGCCGTCGGAGCGCTCTTTGATTGAGGTGTACCGTTCGATCAATTGGTCGCTGGCCGTGATTGCGCTTGCGCGCTCATTGCGCCATTGTTCGAACAGCTGTTCGATACCGCGTGTGTGACCGGCTGCGCGGACCTTGCAGAACTCAATGCTGCGGCGCATGGCCAGCTCAAGGCCGGCGATCTTGAGGGCCGCCATCACACGGTCACGCTCCTGCGAGGTCTTGAAGCGTTTTTCGAACGGCAGGGTCAGGTCGACGGTCGGGCCGCTGTCTGCCTTGGGGGCGGCGAGTGTTTGGGCGCCAGGGCCGCACTCGCTGTCCTGGAACAGGGTGGTGCCGTTGGGGCCTTTGCATTTGAAGACGCCGGCGTGGGCTGCGCCTGTGCACAACAGCGCGAGGACCAGGGCCAGCGGCGTCAGTCGGTTGTATGCGCGAGGGCGCGAAGCAGTGTGAGGCATGCTTCAGTCCCGGAAATTGTCGAAGCCCAGGGGCAGATCCTTGAGCTCACTGCGGATCAAGGCCATTGCCGCCTGCAGGTCGTCCCGCTTGCCACCGGTGACCCGCACGGCGTCACCCTGAATGGCGGCCTGCACTTTCATCTTGCTGTTCTTGATGGTCTGCTGGATTTTCTTGGCGTCTTCGCTGGCAATCCCATTCTTGACTTTGACCACCTGCTTGACCTTGTCACCGCCTATCTTCTCGACCTTGCCGATGTCCAGGAAGCGCACATCCACATTGCGCTTGGTCATCTTGTTGCGCAGGATGTCTTCCACCTGTTGCAGCTGGAAGTCGGCGTCGCCGAACAGAATGATCTCTTTGTCCTTTTCCTTGAATTCGATGGCGGCGCTGGTGCCTTTGAAGTCGAAGCGAGTGCCAATTTCCTTGGCCACCTGGTCGACGGCGTTTTTCACTTCGACGAAATCGGCTTCAAGAACGGTATCGAATGACGGCATGGCGCAAATTCCCCGAGGCTTGAGTGAGACAATCTTTGCATGTTAGTCGAGAACAATGTCGCCCTACAGCCAATGAACACGTTTGGCATCGCTGCGCGTGCACAACGTCTCGTTCGGCTGCGCAGCGATGAGGACTTGCAGGACCTGATGGCCAGCCCCGATTGGCAGCCCCCATCAGCCTTGGCACCTGTTTTCGTGCTGGGAGGCGGCAGCAACCTGGTGCTGACCGGTGATGTCAAAGCCTTGGTGCT
>JBIIQD010000383.1:0-3699 GCA_044342265.1 Hydrogenophaga sp.
GCCGACCAGCGCCTTCTGACCGATGGTGCAATCGCTGAAAGTGAGCGTGGCCAGCGGGTGCGGCGCCATCACCTGGATGTGCGCGCTGGCGTCCAGGCCGGGCGCATCGGCGTCGACGATGAAGGCGCTGATGCCGCGCGCACCGGCGTCGGGATCGGTCTTGGCGAAGGTGAGGTAGAAGTCCGCCATGCCGCCGTTGCTGATCCAGGTCTTCTGGCCGTTCAGTTGCCAGCCAGCGGCGGTCTGTGTGACTTGAAGGGCCATGGCCGCCACGTCGGACCCGGCCTCGGGTTCGCTCAGCGCGAAGGCGGCGATCTTCAGGCCGCTGGCCACCGCGGGCAGGTAGGCCGCCTGCTGCGCGGACGTACCGGCGAGCGTGATGGCGCCACTGCCCAGGCCCTGCATGGCGAACGTGAAGTCGGCCAGCGGGGAATGGAAGGCCAGCGTCTCGCGCAGGATCACCAGCGCGCGCGAATCGAGCGCGGGCAGCGCACCGCCATGCGCTTGAGGCACGCAGTAGCGCAACCAGCCAGCCGCGCCCAGGCGTTGCACCCATTCGCGGCAAGCGGCGCGATCGTCCGATTCATCGACACGTTGCTCGCGAGTCCAAGCCACGAGACCATTGGCCAGCGCGCGGTGCGCGTCGTCGAAGAACGGCAGTTCGAGGTGGGCGGTCGGCGCCAGCGCGCCGTGCGGGTGGGGGTGTTCGAAGGCAACCATGTCAGTCGCCCTGAAACTGCGGCCGCTGCTTGGCTGCAAACGCCTCATACGCGCGCCGGAAGTCTTGCGTCTGCATGCAGATGGCCTGCGCCTGCGCTTCGGCCTCGATGGCCTGGTCCAGCGTCATGGCCCATTCCTGGTGCAGCATGGTTTTGGTCATGCCGTGGGCGAAGGTGGGGCCTTGGGCCAGTTGCGCTGCCAGCTTGTGCGCGGCGGGCAGCAGGGCATCGCCCTCGTGCAGCGCGTTGAAGAAGCCCCAGGCACGGCCTTCGCTGGCCGTCATGGCGCGGCCGGTGAGCAGCAGCTCGCTCGCGCGGCCCTGGCCGATCATGCGCGGCAGCAAAGCGCAGGCGCCCATGTCGGCCCCGGCCAGGCCGACGCGGGTGAACAGGAATGCGACCGTGGCCGATGGCGTGCCCAGGCGCAGGTCCGAGGCCAGCGCCATCATCGCGCCGGCACCGGCGCACACACCGTCGAGCGCGGCCACGATGGGTTGCGGGCAGGCGCGCATGGCGCTGACCAGCGCGCCCGTCATGCGGGTGAAGGCCAGCAGCTCGGGCATGCTCATCTTCGTGAGCGGGCCGATGATTTCGTGCACGTCGCCGCCCGAGCAGAAGTTGCCGCCCGCGCCGGTGAGCACCACCGCTTTGATGTCGGTGGCGCGCTGCAGACCCAGGAACCAGTCGCGCAGCTCGGCGTAGGAATCGAAGGTCAGCGGGTTCTTGCGCTCGGGCCGGTTGAGCGTGACGGTGGCCACGCCATCGGCGACGCTGAGCGCGAAGTGTTGGGGTGTGGTGGTGGCCATGGCGCTGTACTGCCCGCGCATGGGGTTGTGGTCGGGGATGGGGTGTTTCATGGGTGCTTCACTCCGCCTCGATGTCCAGGCGTTGATTCAAGTCGAGTTGGTGTTGTTTCACTTTGCCGAGGAGCTTGTGCAGGCTGTCCAGATCCTTGGCACTCAGTCCGTCAAAAGCTTCGACGATCCATTGTTCGTGCTGGATGGCCATCCGCTCGAAGGTGCTGCGCCCTTCAGGCCTGAGGCGAACCAGAAATGCGCGGCGGTCGCCTTCCACAGCCATGCGCTCCACCAGCCCTTCGGCCACCAGCTGGTCGGTGATGCCGGTGACGTTGCCGCCGGTGACCATCAGCCGTTGCGACAGCTCCTTCATCTTCAGGCCCTCGGGGTGGCGCTCCAGCTGCGCCATGAGGTCGAAGCGTGGGAGGGTGGTGTCGAACTGCTCGCGCAGGCCGGTTCGCACCCGCTTCTCGATCAGTTGGGAGCAGGCCAGCAGCCGCAGCCAGAGCCGCAGTTCCTGCGCGTGTTCGCTGTGGGCGCGGGCTTCAAGGTCGAGGGTGTCGGTCGATGGTGTCATGAGGCCTCCGCAGGGTCTTGCGCGACCACGCTGCCTTGCAGCGCCTGCTGGCGCGCGGTCTCGCGGTACAGCTGGTCGCGTCCGCTCAGGTAGGGCAAGGGCCAGTCCACGGCGCGGGTCTGCAACTTTGCGGCCTCAAACAGCGTCCAGGCCGGATTCGCCAGGTGCGGGCGGGCCACGGCACACAGGTCGGCACGGCCAGCGCCGATGATGCTGTTGGCGTGGTCGGCTTCGCTGATGGCGCCCACCGCCATCGTCAGGATGCCTGCCTCGTTGCGCACGCGGTCGGCGAACGGGGTCTGGTACATGCGGCCGTAGACCGGCTTGGCCTGGCGCGTGGTCTGTCCTGAAGACACGTCGATCACGTCGCAGCCCGCAGCCTTGAACAGCAGCGCGATGGCGACCGCGTCGTCGGGCGTGTTGCCGCCGGGCGCCCAGTCGTGCGCCGAAATGCGCACGCTCATGGGCCTGTCAGCGGGCCACACGGCGCGCATGGCTTTGAAGACTTCCAGCGGGTAGCGGCAGCGGTTGGCCAGCGAGCCAGCGTAGTCGTCGGTGCGCTGGTTGGTCAGCGGGCAGATGAAGGCCGAGAGCAGGTAACCGTGGGCGCAATGCAGTTCAAGCCAGTCGAAGCCGGCGACGGCGGCGCGTTTCGTGGATTCCACGAAGGCCGCGGTCATCGTGTCCATGTCGGCGCGCGTCATGGCCTGCGGCATCTGGTTCTGCTCGCCGTAGGGCACGGCGCTGGCCGAGAGCAGCGGCCAGTTGGGTGCGTCGTTGGGTCGCCCGCTGGGCGAGGTGAGCGGTTCGTCTGTGGTTTCCCAGCCGAGTTGCGTCGAGCCCTTGGGGCCGCTGTGGCCGAGCTGGATGCCGATTTTCGCGTTGCTCTGCTGGTACGCGAAATCCACGATGCGCGCGAAGGCGGCTTGCTGCGCGTCGTTCCACAGCCCCGGGCAGCCGGGTGTGATGCGGCCCTCGGGCGTCGGGCTGGTCATCTCCACCATAACCAGCCCTGCGCCTCCCACGGCGCGGGCGCCCAGGTGCATCAGGTGCCAGTCGCCGACCACACCGTCGGTGGCCTTGTACTGCGCCATCGGTGAGACAACGATGCGGTTCTTCAGTTCGACGCTGCGCACCTTGAGCGGCAGCAGCATGGGCGGCGTGGGGTGTTTTTGGGGCGCTGTGCCGGGCGTGGTTTTTGATTCAAGCCAGCCTTCGTAACCTTCGAGCCATTTCGCATCCCGCAGGCGCAGGTTCTCGTGGCTGATGCGCTGGCTGCGCGTGAGCAGCGAGTAGGCGAACTGCTCGATCTCCATGCCGGTGTAGCGGTCCACGTGCTCGAACCACTCGGTCGAATTGCGCGCGGCATTCTGGATCTTCAGCACTTCCACGCTGCGGCGCGCTTCGTAGCCCTGCAGCACCGTGGCCATGTCGGCGCCCGCGTTCTTCGAGAACTCGTCGGCCAGGTCGATCGCGTCTTCCAGCGCCAGCTTGGTACCGCTGCCGATGGAGAAGTGCGCGGTGTGCGCGGCGTCGCCCATCAGCACGATGGGAACGCGTCGGACGCGATCCGGCGCCGGGCCGCCCCAAGCCGGATCAGCCCCCT
>JBIIQD010000384.1:0-3698 GCA_044342265.1 Hydrogenophaga sp.
GCCTGCGGGGTCACACCCCAGGCCGCCATCGCGGCCACCAAACCTGCGTTTTGTATCACCCACGCCCCTGGTTGCATGTTGGTCACCGACCGCTACAACGACCAGCTGGGCCTGGGCTGATTGGTCTCTCTTTTCAACCCACCCCACAAGGAAACACCATGAACATCAGCAAACGACAACTCCTGACCCTGGCCAGCGCTGCCGCACTCACCATGGCGGGCACAGCGGCTCACGCCCAATCGCCCATCAAATGGGACCTTCCAACGGCCTATCCGGTCAGCAGCTTCCAGACCGAGAACCTGCAGATTTTTGCCAACGAAGTGGACAAGGCCACCGCCGGCAAACTCAAGATCACCCTGCACCCGGGCGCCTCGCTGTACAAAGCCAACGAGATCAAGCGCGCGGTGCAGACCGGTCAGGTCCAGTCCGGCGAATTCATCCTCTCGGGCCACAGCAATGAAAACCCGCTGTTCGGCACCGACTCACTGCCCTTCCTGGCCGACAGCTACGCCGAAGCCCGCAAGCTCGCGCAAATCGAGCGCCCCCACATCGAGAAGCTGCTGGCCAGCCAGGGCATGAAGCTGCTCTACACCGTGCCATGGCCCGGACAAAGCCTGTACAGCACCAAACCGATCGAGTCGACGGCCGATCTGAAAGGCACCAAGATGCGCGCCTACAACCCGGCCACCTCGCGCATCGCGCAACTGTCCGGCGCTCAGCCCACCACCATCCAGCTGGCCGAACTCGGTCAGGCGCTGGCCACCGGCGCGGTCGAGAACTTCCTCACCAGCAGCGCCAGCGGCGTCGAAAACAAGCTGTTCGAAAGCGTGAAGCACTTCTACCGGGTCAATGCCTGGTTGCCCAAGAACGCTGTGGTGGTGTCCCAAAAAGCCTTCGACGCTCTGGACAAACCGACGCAGGACACCCTGGTGAAAGCCGCAGCGACCGCCCAGGAACGCGGCTGGAAGCTCAGCGAAGCCAAAGACACGGAGTTCCAGAAGGAACTGGTGGCCAAGGGCATGAAGGTGAACGACCCGAGCCCGGCCCTGAAGAGAGACTTCAAAGCCATTGGCGACAAGCTGACCTCCGAATGGCTGGCCGCAGCGGGTGCCGACGGAAAGGCCATCATCGACGCTTTCCAGAAGCCTTGATGCCATGCGACGCCTCTTGGATTCAATCTACGCGGCGATGGGCTGGCTCGCCATGCTGGGGCTGGCGGCCACCTTCGTGGTCATTGCGCTCGGGGTGATGGCGCGCCAGATGCACTGGGACATCCCGGGGCTGGACGGCTACGCTGGCTACAGCATCGCAGTGGCCCTGTTTCTGGCGCTGCCCGCCACCTTCCAGCGCAACGAGCACATCCGTGTCACGCTGCTGCTGGAGAAAGCGTCTGAGCGATGGAAAAACGCGCTCCAGGTCTGGAGCCTTCTGGCCGCCAGCGCGCTGAGCCTCTACCTGGCCTGGTTCAGCGCCCGCATGGTGTGGGTGTCGCACACCACACACGACATCGCACCCACCATGGACGCCACGCCCATGTGGCTGCCCCAGCTGGCGATGGCCGTGGGTGCGGGAGGGCTGGCGCTGGCCTGCCTGGACGCGACCCTGTGCCATTTCACGGGACGCCCATTTTTCAAGAATGCCTCGGTCGGTGAAGCGGCCCGAGTGGAATAACGGTACTCCCCATGGATGCGCTGATCGCTCTCTTGTTCATTGTGTTGTTGCTGGTGGTGCTCGGCTCCGGGCTCTGGATCGGCTTGTCGCTGCTCGGCATGGCCGTGCTGGCCATGCAGTTTTTCACCGATCGTCCGGTCGGCGACGCGATGGTGCTGACCATCTGGGGCAGCACCAGCAGCTGGACGCTCACGGCCCTGCCGCTGTTTCTCTGGATGGGCGAAATCCTGTTCCGGTCCAAACTCGCGGAGGGTTTGTTTCGCGGCCTGGCGCCCTGGCTCAACCGGCTGCCGGGTCGCCTGCTCCACGTCAACGTGATCGGCTGCACCATCTTTGCTGCGGTCTCCGGCTCGTCGGCCGCCACCTGCGCCACCATCGGCAAGATCACACTGCCCGAGCTGGACAAAAGAGGCTACCCCAAAGGCATTTCCGTCGGGACTTTGTCGGGTGCCGCCACGCTGGGCCTGCTGATTCCGCCCTCGATCATCTTGATCGTTTACGGTGTCGCTGCCAACGTTTCGATCGCCAAGCTGTTCATGGCCGGTGTCATCCCCGGCATTCTTTTGGCACTGCTGTTCATGGCGTATATCGTCGTGTGGTCACTGCGGCACCCCGATGAGATCCCTGCCGCCGACGCCGCTTTGAGCTTTCGGCAGAAGCTGTACGAAGGTCGGCACCTGTTGCCTGTCGTGCTGCTGATCGCTTTCGTGCTGGGTTCCATCTATTCGGGCGTGGCCACGGCTACCGAGGCGGCGGCCCTGGGCGTGGCCGGTTCGCTGGCGCTGTCGGCTCTCGAAGGGTCGCTGAACCGACGCATCTTCTTCGAAGGCCTGTCGTCGGCGGCCGGCGTGTACTGCATGATCGGTTTGATCCTTGCAGGTGCCTCGTTCCTGACGCTCTCCATGGGCTTTATCGGGTTGCCGCGCCAACTGGCCGAGTTCATTGGTGGTCTGGGCTTGGAACCGTTTGCTCTGATGGTCATGCTGTTGTTGTTTTTCATCGTGCTGGGCTGTTTCCTCGATGGCATCTCCATGGTGGTTCTCACCGTGGCGGTGCTGCTCCCCACGGTGCAAACAGCCGGGTTTGACCTGATCTGGTTCGGCATCTTCATCGTCCTGGTGGTGGAGATGGCGCAGATCACCCCGCCGGTCGGTTTCAACCTGTTCGTGATCCAAGGACTGACCAAACGGGACATCAGCTGGGTTGCCAAGGTCAGCATGCCGCTGTTCTTTCTGCTGTTCGCCTTCGTGATCTTCATCTACCTGGTGCCTGATACGGCAACCTGGTTGCCCATGGTCATGCAATAGGTCGCGAACCACCTGGTCCCCACCTCAACAGGAGACTCTCCATGCACCGACGTCATGTGCCGGTGGCCCTCGCGGCCGCCCTGGCAGGGACTTCTTTCTCTCGCTGGAGCCAGGCGGCCTCACCGACGGAATGGTCGGTGGCCACCGGTTACCGAGGCGACGGCTACCACGCCGCCACGCTGGTGTGGCTGGGTCAGGCCATTGCCGAGGCCACCCAGGGCGCGCTGCGTTGGACGGTGGTGCCAGAAGGCAAACTGGTGCCGCTGGCGAAGATCCCCGAGGCCGTAGCGGCCGGCCAGCCACCGGCGGGCGAATGCATCATGACCAGCATGGCCGAGCGCTGGCCCGCGTGCGGCGCCGATGCGCTGCCGTTCGTGACCCGCCAGACAGCCGACGTGCGCCGCCTGTGGAAGGCGCAGCGCCCGGTGGTGGAACGCGCGCTGAAGCCTTCGGGCCTGCTGCCTTTGTATGCGGTGCCCTGGCCGGGGCAAGGCCTCTACAGCGTCGCCCCGGTGCGCACCGCCTCAGATTTTCGGGGTCGCCGCATGCGCACCTACAACACCACCACGCGCCGCATCGCCGAGATGCTGGGGGCGATACCGGTGGAACTGGCCATGGCCGACGTCGGCAAGGCCATCGAATCTGGTCGCATCGACAGCATGATCACTTCATCGGTCACCGGGGTCGATCAGCAGGTGTGGAAGTGGATGCCCCACTTTT
>JBIIQD010000385.1:0-3685 GCA_044342265.1 Hydrogenophaga sp.
GATGTTGAAGTTCTGTTTGCGAATCAGGTAGAGCAACAGATCCAGCGGACCTTCGAAGGCTTCAAGGAAGACTTGCAGCGCGTCGGGCGGGATATAGAGATCCCGTGGCATCGAAAACAGCGGTTCCCCATACAGCCTGGCCAGCGCAACCTGGTCCACGACAGCGGGCAGCACCGCGTCCAGCCCTTCCGGGGCCGCATCGAGCGTGCTGGCCTCGTCGCTCATGTTCTCGGGGGTCGAGCCCAGCTCAGCGGGCGTCGGGTTTGGTCTGGTAGACGTAGGGCTGCTGGGCCACGCCCGCTGCTTTGGCTTGGGCTTGCTGGTCGCGGTCGATTTGTTGGTCCCACAGCAGGGCACGGCCTTCGCGCTGGCCTTGTTCCAGGGCTGGATGATTCACTTTGAGCTGGTCGATGAACTGCGTCGCTTCAGAGGTGTAGTGGGGGCGGGCGAAGATGCTCATGGCGAGAGGCGCTGGGCGCTGGACGGCAGAAACCATCGATTTTACCGGTTGGTCCGGTTCAAGCGCTGTGGGACGCGGCGTTTTCGCCCCGGAGTCTGTCACCAAAGCCTGAGCGTTCGATCAGGGACAGCGGTTGTGGGTTGAGGTCGGACAGCGCCAGTCGGCCGCCCCGTTTGGCAATGGCTTTGTGCAGCTGCTCCAGCGCGTCCAGGCCCGTGGTGTCCAGTGAAATCAGTCGGCTTGCGTCCAGCGTGACTTGAACCCCGGCGGGTGCACGCTCTACAGCTGCCACGATGGGATCGACCTTGGCGATGGCGCCGAAAAACAGCGAACCGTAGAGACGGAAATGCAATTGGTCGGCGTGTGCTTGCGGCACTGGATCGGCACGAAAGATCTCGCTCTGGCGCCGCACAAACAGCAGACAGGCCATCACCAGGCCCAGCTCCACCGCCACCGTGAGGTCAAAGACGATGGTCACCAGGAAAGTGGAAACCATCATCAGCCGGTAGTGGTTGGTGAACTGCTTAAGGCGCCCGAACTCCCGCCATTCGCCCATGTTCCAGGCCACAAACAGCAGTACCCCGGCCAGCACCGCCAAAGGGATATGTTGGGCCAGCGGCGCTCCGAGCAGCACCACGGCCGCCAGCGTGACCGCATGCACCATGCCTGCGACGGGAGTGACAGCGCCAGCGCGGATGTTGGTGACAGTGCGGGCAATGGTGCCCGTGGCGGGCATCCCGCCGAAGAACGGCACAGTGAAATTGGCCACGCCTTGCGCCATCAGTTCCTGATTGGGATCGTGCTTTGGTGCGTCTCCAAGTTGGTCGGCGACCCTTGCGCACAGCAAGGATTCGATGGCACCCAGCAGCGCAATGGTCAAAGTGGGCGCGACCAGCAGTTTGACGGTTTGCCAGCTGAATTCGGGCAGTGCAAAGGCAGGCACGCCTTGAGGAATACCGCCGAAACGGGAGCCGATGGTGTCCACCGGCATCTTCAGCAGCCACGCCAGCAGCGACAGCGTGACCAGCGCGACCACGGGAGCAGGCAGACGCGAAGTCGCTTTCAGAGCCGTCAAGGTGTCAATCTGTTTGAGCTGGCGCCGGAACTGCGAGTCCACGGCCCACAACCGAGGCCAGATGAAGAGACCCAGCACGCACAGCGTGCCCAGCAAGAATGCGTGAGGATTGAAGCTGCCGATGTGCTGGGCGATGGCGGCAATCTGGCTGAAAAAGTCACCCGGCATCTTGGCGATGTCCAGACCGAGCCAGTCACGCAGCTGAGACAAGGCGATTAGCACAGCGATACCGTTGGTGAAGCCGATCACCACGCTGACCGGTACATAGCGCACCAGAGTACCCAGACGAAACAAGCCCAGCAGAAACAGCAGCACGCCGGCGCTGGCGGTGGCAATCAGCAAATTGGCCACACCGTAGCGCTCGACAATGCCGTAGACGATGACGATGAAGGCGCCCGCCGGGCCACCGATCTGCACCGAGGTGCCGCCCAGGGCCGAGATGATGAAGCCCGCGATGATGGCTGTCCACAGGCCAGCCTCGGGCTTGAGTCCGCTGGCGATGGCAAAGGCCATGGCCAGCGGCAGCGCGACGATACCTACGGTAGCGCCCGCGCCCATGTCACGCGCCAACTTCTCGCCGTTGTAGCCTTTCAGATCCTGCAGCAAACGGGGCTTGAACGGGGCAAGCGGAGGCAGTTTTGGGAGCATGGCGAAATGTTACCGATCGCAACCGTGCGCAACGCTGACAACGCTGGCGAGCTGGTGATGGGGGTTTACACTGATTCTGCGCGATATGGCGCAGGCAATGGGCAGTGCACATGAAAAAGCTCTCACACCGGTTGGCCTCCAAGGCCTTGGCATTCGGGCTTGTCATCGGGCTCGCGTTCGGGCTGGCCGCTTGTGACCAACGGGCCATCAGCGAACTCGAAGAGGGCGTGGCCACCGAGGCCGATGTGCGCGAGAAATTTGGCGCGCCGGAGGCCGTGTGGGACGGACCTGACGGCGCTCAGGTGTACGAATACAACCGTCAGCCGGCGGGATACCAGAACTACCAGATCACCATTGGCGCTGACGGCAAGATGGCGGCGCTCAAGCAGGTGCTCAATGCCCGCAGCTTGGCCGAGGTTGTGCCAGGCATGCCGATGGAAGCCGTGCGCAAGATGCTGGGCAAGCCGATGAAGATCACGACCTACGACCTGAAAAAGGAAACGCACTACGACTGGCGTTGGCGCGACGGCCCCAACGAAAGCGACAGCCAGGTGTTCACCGTGGTGTTCAGTCCGGACCTGCGGGTAGTCTCGACCATGTCGGTGCGTGACCCTGACCTGGATCGCGCACGCTGATCTGCGATGGCGCAGGCCGTGCAGCCCGCGCAAGTGTCAGTGGATCCGCATTCCTGGCTGCGCGCCGGGCCAGGGATGCAGGATGTGGATGCCGGGCTGCGCTTTTTCGTCGGCGTGGCTGGCGGCCAGCACCATGCCTTCGCTGACGCCGAACTTCATCTTGCGCGGTGCGAGGTTGGCCACCATCACGGTGAGCTTGCCCACCAGGTCTTCGGGCTTGTACATGCTGGCGATGCCGCTGAACACGTTGCGGGTCTTGCCCTCGCCCACGTCGAGCGTGAGGCGCAGCAGCTTGGTCGAGCCCTCCACCACTTCGCAGTTCACGATCAAGGCGATGCGCAGGTCGACCTTGGCGAAATCGTCGATGGAAATCGTGTCGGCGATCGGCTCGCCACCGGGCACCACCCGTTCCACGGCGGGTGCCGGCGGCGGTTCAAACAGGGCGTCGAGCTGCTTGATGTCGACGCGCTGCATGAGGTGCTGGTAGGCGCCGATGGTGTGGCCCGCGCCGAGCAGGCGGGTGGCGTCGGCGAACTGCAGCGGGGCGCAGTTCAGGAAGCTTTCCACTTCTTTGGCCAGTGCGGGCAGCACGGGCTTGAGGTAGAGCGTGAGCAGGCGGAAGGCTTCGATGCAGGTGGTGCAGACGTCGTGCAGTCGTCCCTCCATGCCTTCTTTCTTGGCCAGTTCCCAGGGCTTGTTCTGATCGACGTAGGCGTTCACCCGGTCGGCCAGGAGCATGATCTCGCGCAGCGCCTTGCCGGTTTCACGCTCGGCATAGAGTTCGGCGATGTTCGGCGCGGCCATTTCCAGGTGGTCGAGCAACGCGTCGCCGTCGGCCGAGACTTCGCCCAGCTTCCCGTCAAAGCG
>JBIIQD010000386.1:0-3674 GCA_044342265.1 Hydrogenophaga sp.
AAACCGCTGGCCTGCACCCGCTGCGGAGCGACGCCTCTTTCGATCAAGTAACGTGCCACAGCCGCCGCGCGTCCGGTGGAGAGCTCCCAATTGGAAGGAAAGCGTTCGGAGCGGATCGGCTGGCTGTCGGTGTGGCCTTCGACCACCAGGCGCAGGGCGGGATCGGCATTCAGCAAGGGGATCAACCGGTCCAGCGCCGGTTGTCCGCCCTGCGCAAACTGCGCAACGCCAGACTCGAACAAGATGTCGCTGCTGATGCGAAACCGCACCGCATCGTCGTTCATCAGCACTTCGATATCGGCGCCCAGCTGCTCCAGCGGGAAGCCGTTCAGGGTCTTGGGTGTCGGTTGGGCCAGCGCAGCGGAAGCCACCGCCGTGGGCGTTGATGGCACCGCGGGCGGCACGATGCTGCCGCTGGGGTTGAGCGCTTCAGGTACAGGGCCGGACACTGGGACCGTCGCCTGGGCCTGCTCGCTTGAGGCGTCTTTCGGCTCTTTGCCGTCCTTGCCTTGGCCAGGACCGGCAAACGCCAACATCACGACCATCAGCACCAGGATCAGCGTGATCACGTCCAGGTAGGTCAGCAGCCAGCCTTCTTCTTCTGGCTCGACGCGCGTATCGACGTGCCAGCGCCGGTAGCGTCCAACGGCGGTTGAGACGCGCTGTGCGCGGGCGGGGGCAGGCTGCGCAATTGACGCCATGTTCAACGCGCGGGCTGGACCCGGCCCCGGCCGTCGTAGATCTCGTCGTCGAACTGAGCGACGAAAGCCTTGAGGGTCTCGCGCATCAGCGCCGGGCTGCGGCCCACGCACATCATCGAAATGCCCTCGAGCACCATGTTCATCAGGATCAGTCGCTGCTCGGTGCGGCGCTCGAGCTTGACAGCGATGGGCTTGAACACCAGGTTGGCCAGCAGCACCCCGTAGAACGTGGTGATCAGCGCGATCGCCAACTGCGAGCCGATAGCGCTCATGTCGCCTTCGCCGACCAGGTCCATCAGGTTGATCAGGCCCAGGAGCGT
Organism: Hydrogenophaga sp.; assembly: GCA_044342265.1. Lineage (GTDB taxonomy): Bacteria > Pseudomonadota > Gammaproteobacteria > Burkholderiales > Burkholderiaceae_C > Hydrogenophaga. The sequence continues at coordinate 1,022 of JBIIQD010000386.1, forward strand.
ACCGAGCATGCCAAAGGCAGGTGCGTAGCTGGCCATCACCCGAAACAGTTGCGCCTCGGCGGATTCGCGCTGGCGCAGGTGGGCGATGCGCCATTGCAGCAGGTCAATGATTTCTTCCTCGGGTGTGCGGTCAATCACCAGCTGCACGCCGGTGCGCAAGAAAGGGTTGCTGACGTAGGCCAGCGCTTTTTCGACCGCCTGCAGGTCACCCTGGACCCAGAGCCGGGACAAGGCGACCAGTTCTTCGATATCGTTCTTGGTGTTCAGTTTCTCTTCACGGATCACTTGCGAGACCAGGTGAAAGACGCGCAGCACCTCGCGCAGCGGGTAGCTTAGAAAGGTGGCTGCCAGTGTCCCGCCCAACACGATGGCGATGCTGGGTGCGTCAATGAAGCTGCCGGGCCTGTTCGCGCCAAACAGCAGGATGATGGCCATCAGTGCGACGCTGGCCACCATGCCGATCAGGGTGGAGGGGTTCATGCGCAGGCCTGCAAAAAAGTGCGGTGCATGGCCTCATTGTGGGCAGCCTGATCGTGTTCAGCCTGTCGAACAGGCACCCGAAACAGGTCTTGTTTTGAGGGCTACTTCGAGCGCTGCCGGGTCAGACTCCCGAGTCGCTGCGCAGCGCCCAGCCCGAAGGCAGCAGGTCCGCTAGCCGGCAACCCAGATAGAACAGCAAGGTTGCCACCCCGAACTCAAAAGCCAACAGGACACGGTCCGCTGACGTTTTGAGGTGCCATGCCAGGTCTTGGTAGGTGGTGAGGTAAACGACAAAGACGATCACCACATAACCACTCAGCGCCAACAGCGAAGGCAGGAGGTAGGCCCATCGCCTTGGCCGGCCTGCGATCAGCGCCAACATCAGAGCCACAGCGACAAAGGACCAGAGGGCCAGCACCTTGAAGAAGTACAGAATCTTCCCGTATTCTTGAAAAGACATCAGTCGCTCCCATCCGCGTGCCACCAAGCCTCCATCTGTCGCCAGGTCGTTGACGAGGCCCGCCTGCATCATCGGCAGCTTCCAGAGCAGGAAGAACAGCAACCAGGGCAGGCCGACGGTTGTCAGCAATGCCGGTCGCCGAAAGGCGGCGGGCAACAGTGCCACAGTGAGCAGGCTGGCCAAGGCCGCGCCCTCGTTTTTCAGGAACAGCAACTGCGCCAGGCTGGCACCCAGCATGAGGCCTGCGCCCCATGGTGCCTGGGCCTCGTTGCCTGCTCGCAAGCGGTAGATTTCTGCCAACCCGATCAGCCCCGTCGCAAAATTGATGGCAATCAGGCAGTCCATGTAGCCGGTCAGCAGGCCGGGCCCACAGGCGTACAGCAGCAGCGCGATCCACAGGCAGAACTGGGCCCAGGAACGGAACACAAAGGCCGCCAGGAACAGTGGGGGTGCCAATGCAATGGCCACTGCCGCCCTGGGAGCGATTTCGTTCCAGTATCCGATCGACCGCGCGATGGAAGCCGACATGGCTGGAACGAGCGGGGGGTAGTCGTTGTGCGACCAATGGGCATACTCATCGAGGTAGCCAAACAGCGAACCATCCAGATAGATCCTTTTGGCGTGGAAAAGCCAGATGGAGCGAGCGTCCCATTCGCTGACCGGGTGCAGCAAAGTGATCGTCACGCACACGATCAAAAGTCCGAGCACCAGCAAGGCGTTGAGCCGCGCCTGTTGTAGTGCCAGGCCCAGGCAGATCGCGACCACCAGCAAGTGAAGCCCCAGGGGCAGGTACCAGCCCGCTGCCCACAGCAACATGTGCAGCAGGTTCAAGGCGGCGAACACCAGGCCTGATATCAGATAGAAGTCGGGCTTAGGGCTGGCAGGCATACAACACAATCTGCTTGTCTTGATCAACGGCTTCGCAGCGGCTGCCTGCTTCGCCGGGCGGTGTGCCTTCCAGGGCAAACACCCAGCGCGACGTGCTGGAGAATCTGGCTGGATAGAGATATTCCGCGGCGCGCTGAAAAATCAACTGGCGTTCATCGTTCCCGCTCAATTCCAAAGACAGTTTGTAGGCCTGCAAATCATGACGCAGGGTCAGCGCTTTCATGGCCTTCACTTCGGGAGGCACCGCCTGCCCGACGCCGTCCCGGTCCAAGGCGTTTGACAGCGTGCTGATATCGAATCTCGTCCCGGCTTCCACAAACCGCAGCAGCATCAGGATCATCACGGTGGTCGCTGCCACATCGATGGCCAGACCGGTCCATGCACGGGCCCTGGGAAACTGCATGGCCAGCGGGCGGCGCCAGTGGCCGACATACCTCACGCCATGGCGATCAGCCAGCACGACCGCAAAGAGCAACATGCCGAACGCTGCGCCCCAGCTCAGCGCGTAGTAGGCCCATGCCTCAGACCTTGGCGTTTGGCTGATTTCCGCGGGCAACGGGATCAAGAAACGCGGATCCTCGCCAGTGGTGGCGAAATGCAGCGTGTCACCTTCAATGCGCACATGGTCGATCTGGTGGCCTGCGCGCACGTGCGGCTCCAGTTCGGTCACGCTCAGCACGTGTGTGCTGGTATTCGTCTTGAGCGTGATCGCCCCGATGCGTATGTCGTTGGGGCCCACAGCTGGATCAATGCGAAGACCAGACAAGGGTCGGGCTGAACGCACAAACGCTCGCGTCAACACCAGTGGTGCCGGCATTTCCGATG
>JBIIQD010000387.1:0-3669 GCA_044342265.1 Hydrogenophaga sp.
TGACCACGGCGCAATGGATCGACGTGATGACGCAGGCGCGCAAGCTCGGCGCGGCACAGCTGGGCTTCTCGGGCGGTGAACCGATGCTGCGAGACGATCTGGAAGAGCTGGTGCAGGAAGCCCATCGTCTGGGCTACTACACCAACCTCATCACCTCTGGCGTGGGTCTCACGCCCGCCCGCGCGCAAAAGCTGAAAGACGCAGGCCTGGACCACGTGCAGCTGTCGTTTCAGGACTCGACCAAAGAGCTGAACGACTTCCTGAGTCACACCAAAACGTTTGAGCTCAAGCAGCGGGTCGCCAAGTTGATCAAAGAGCACGACTGGCCCATGGTGCTCAATTGCGTATTGCACCGCCACAACCTCCCGCACGTGCGCAAGATCATCGACATGGCTGTGGCGCTCGAAGCCGAGTACCTGGAGCTGGCCAACACGCAGTATTACGGCTGGGCCTGGGTCAACCGCGACCAACTGATGCCCACGCGAGAAGAGCTGCAGATCGCGGAAGCCGAGGTCAATGCCTTTCGCGCCGAGCAGGATGCGAAAACCACGGGACAAAAATGCCGTGTGCTGTTCGTGGTACCCGACTACTTCGAGGATCGGCCCAAGGCGTGCATGAACGGATGGGGATCGGTGTTCCTGTCGATCGCGCCCGACGGCCTGGCCATGCCCTGTCACAACGCGCGCGATCTGCCCGGTCTACAGTTGCCCAACGTGAAGGACGTACCGATCGCCGACATCTGGCAACGCAGCAACGCCTTCAACGCCTATCGGGGCGATGCGTGGATGAAGCCCACCTGCCGCAGCTGTGACGAGCGCCACAAGGATTTTGGAGGCTGCCGCTGCCAGGCCTTCCTGCTGACCGGCGACCCGGCCGAAACCGACCCCGTGTGCAGCAAGTCGGCTCACCACGAAAAGGTCGTGGCGGTGGTGCGCGACGCGCCCAGGCAACGAACCTTCCCCATGGTGTTCCGCAGCGATGCAGAGTCCCGCAACCTGCACCCCACACTATGAGCGGTGCCAACACCCGCTGCAGACACTGCCTGCGTGTTCGGGTGATGCGCATGCGTTCGACGCTTGTAGTGGCCTTCAGCCGCCAGGCCTCTTGCTGATGGAGCCGCGCTGTGGGTCGTAGCCCCAGAGCGCTGCGACAAAAAACACCCCCGTGCAGCCCAGGACCACTGCCCAGGCGATGCCATTGAACTGACCATACATCGCAAAGCGAATCGCTTCGACCGCATGGGTAAACGGGTTGGCCTGCGCCAGTTTGAGCAGCCACCATGCACCCGACTCTTCGAACTTCCACAGCGGATACAGCGCAGGGCTGATGAAGAACATCGGGAAGATCACGAAGTTCATGGTGCCGGCAAAATTCTCCAGTTGCTTGACGTAGACCGACAGCACCAGCCCGACCGAGGCCAGCATCACCGCACCACACACCATGGCCAGCAGCGCTGACGGAAGATGCACCAGAGACACTTCGACCCCGAAGGCCCAAGAGATCAGCAGAAACACCACCATCTGAAGCACCGACAGCGCTGTACCCGCCAGCAGTTTGAAGGCGAGCAGCCAACCTCGGGCCAATGGCGCGGTCAGCAGCAAGCGCATCACGCCCACCTCGCGGTCGTAGACCATCGAGAGCGAACTTTGCATGCCGTTGAACAGCGCCACCATGCCCAGCAGGCCGGGCACCATGTATTCCTTGTACTCGACGTAGGTCTCGTAAGGCGGCGCAACCGCTACGCCGAACACGTTGTGAAAGCCCGCCGAGAACATCACGAACCACAGCAGCGGCCGAACCAGGGCCGAGCCCAGGCGCGAGGGCTGGCGAAAGAAGCGCCCGATCTCCCGACCCACCACCGCGCGCAGGGCACGCAGCAGGTGGACCAGGAAGGCGGGCGCCGGGTCGGGGGGGTTCAAGGTCGCTCTTTGCATCCGGTTTCCGCTTCGTCGGCCCACAGTGTGTCCAGGACTTCCTTCGGATGCAACACCCCGTCCAGCGGCGCAGTGCCGAACACGCCGCCCACGTCGTTGAAATGGCTGAATGGCTCCATGACAAGTTGGGGCGCTTTATCGCAGTAGTCTATTTCGCAAAATCAGTGCCAGCGAAAACACGACCCCGCTCAGCAACGGAGCTTGCTTCATCATGCTTCTTCACCAGGGTTTCCCCTTGGAGTCCGGACCGTCGCTGAGATCATGAGACCAAAACCGCTGCACCCAGCGTTCAAAAATGAAACAGGGACAACCCTCTCACCAGCGACGGGAGCGGGTCGCGCGTCACGCCGTCGGCAACGCGCAGGCCTAGTACCATCAACCCGTGGACCCCTCCAACAACCGCAACGACCGACGGATCCCAGTACCCGCCACGGAGCGCGATAAAGCTGCTGGCGAGCATGATTGCGTTGGCGCAGCCCAGACAATGACCGACTCCCTGACGCCTACCGTTTTGCGTGCGAGCGATCTGCACAAGGCCTACAACGGCAAACCAGCGCTCAAGGGTGTGAGCGTGTCGATGCGGGCGGGTGAGATGCTGGCACTGCTCGGTCCGAATGGGGCAGGCAAGTCCACGCTGCTGCAGTTGCTGACCGGCCTGTTCACCCCGGACCAAGGCACGATCACCATACTTGGCCACGACATGCGCCAGCACCCGGCGCGTGCGCTCGCGGGCCTGGGCGTGGTGTTCCAGCAGAGCGCGCTCGACCTGGACCTGACCGTGATGGCCAACCTGTTGTTCCACACGGACCTGCATGGCTTACCGCGCAAAACGGCGTTCGAACGCATCGATGTGCAACTTGCCGCCATCGGCCTGCAGGACCAGGCCAAGGCCGTGGTGCGCACGCTCTCGGGCGGCACGCGGCGCAAGGTCGAGCTGGTGCGCGCGCTGCTGCACCGGCCGAACGTGCTGCTGATGGACGAGGCCACGGTGGGCCTGGACCCAGCCTCGCGTCAGCAGCTGCTGGACACCGTGCGTGGCCTGTGCCGCGACCAGGGCCTGGCCGTGCTGTGGGCCACGCACCTGATCGAGGAGGTACAGTCTGCCGACCGTTTGATGCTGCTGCACCAGGGCACGGTGCGATTCGATGGCAACGTCGCAGGCTTCATGTCCTCTGCCGAAGGCCCGGACTTTCAAACGGAGGTCTTGCGCGCTCTTCAGAAGGCGTAGCAGGCCACGCAATCACAAAGACCGCGCCCCTTCCGCCCCGCCCTTCTTCAATCGAAACCGTCGCACCCAGGCGCTGGGCCGCGCGCTGCACAATCGCCAACCCCAGGCCACTGCCACTGGTGCGTGCCGAATCTGCACGGTAGAAGCGCTCAAACACGGCGGCACGCTGATGGGCCGGAATGCCTGGTCCGTTGTCGACCACTTTCACTGTCACGGTCGCCTCTTGCCGGTCCAGCAACACATCGACCGAACCGCCGTCAGCGCCGTGCTGAATGGCGTTACGCACCAGGTTCACCAGAATCTGCCGCAGGGCGTCTTCGTCCACTGATTCTTCCAGCCTCTCGGACGACTGCAGCGCCAGGTTGACTCCCCGCTCCGAGGCGAAGGGCTCCAGTTCGATCAGCGTTTCGCGCGCCATCTCCACCAGATCGATCGTTTGCTGCGGCTTATGCGTCGCATGGTCCAACGCGGCCAGTGTCAGCAACTGGTTGACCTGATGCGAAGCCC
>JBIIQD010000388.1:0-3660 GCA_044342265.1 Hydrogenophaga sp.
CCCAGCCCGATGGTGGAGCCCCCGCCGATGGCAATCGCGCAGTCCGCGCCGAGGCGGCGGGCTTCCTCGCGGGCCTGGCGGGCGGTTTCGATGGGCACATGCATGACGGCCTGCGCAAAGATGCCGACCGCGCGCGGGCCGAGGCGATCGGCCACCATCTGCGCCTGCGCGGCCTGCTCCGGCGTCGAAAGCACCAGTGCGTGCTGCGCGCCGAGCTGGTCCACCTCGCGCTCCAGGTGGGCGAGGGCGCCGCTGCCGAACACGACGCGCGAGGGCTGGCCGCTGTAGATGAATGCTTGCATGGGTGGAAATCCTGATGGGCCGCGCGTCAGCGCTGTGGAGCAGCGTAGTCGACCTGGTGGCGCGAGATGCGCATGTCGCCGATGTCTTGCTTGACGCGCAAATGCTCTGGATGTGCCGAGTAGGCATCCAAGGCCGACTGCGACTCGAACTCGCTGTAGAGCACCACGTCGCATGCGTAGTCCACACGGCTGGTGTCCACGCCGATCTCCAGGTGCAGCAGGCCGGGAATGCGGCCGATGAGGCTGTGGAAGCTGCGCTGGAGCTTTTCGATGTTGCGCTGACGCTCTTGCGGCGTGTCTCCGGCCAGCCGCCACATCACGATGTGGCGGATCACGCCGGCGCTCCCTTTGGCACGGGGTTGAGCACGAAGTCGTATTCGAGCAGGTAGCTGCCGTCGGCCTGCTGGCGCCATTCCGACACCAGCGACTGGCGAACCCCGAAGACGGCGTCGGAGTCGATGTAGTCGCTGTCATTGCGAAACACATGGGTGATCAAGTTCTCATGGCCCGGGGCCTTGATCAAGAAATGCAGATGGGCAGGGCGCCAGGGGAGGCGGCCCATGGCGTCGAGCATCTGGCCGACGGGGCCGTCGTGCGGGATCGCATAGGGCACCGCGAGGATCGAGCGAAAGTGAAAGCGGCCTTCGCCGTCGGCCCGCACGATGCCGCGCGCCTGGGCCTGTTCGAGTCCCACGTGCTGCACGTCGTATAGGCCATCTTCGTCGGACTGCCAGACATCCAGCAGGGCGTGCGGGATGGGCGCACCATCGATGCTCTTGACCGAGCCGCGCACCAGGCAGGGCACGCCCCGCGCGCCATTGGAGATGTCGGCGCCCAGTTCGTAGTGAGGTGCGTCCTCGACGTGGAAGGGGCCGAACACCGTGGCCTCGGTGCAGCCGGCGGGTTTGTCGTTGTTCAGGGCCACGGTCAGCATCGACAGCCCCAGCACGTCCGACAGCAGAATGAATTCCTGTCTTTTGTCGTCGGTGATGTGGCCGCAGCGGGTCAGGAAGTCGATGCCATGGGCCCACTCCGCTTCGGTGAGCTTCACCTCGCGGGCGAAGTCGTGCAGGTGCTGCACCAGGCTGGTCATGATTTCTTTGAGACGTGCGTCCGGTGTGCCCGCACCGCTGTGGATGACGGCCTGGGTGATGTTGTGCTGGTTCAGGTTGCGCATGGGGAGTCTCCTTCTGGGTAGGTGATGGGCGTCAGGGTTTGTGCGAGGGCGTGGCGCATGACCCATAATTTCAAAGGTCGTCGATCAGCTCGCCTCTTGTGGGTAAAGATTTCCGAAATCAGAGAATATGGACAGGCTTGCCGAGCTCGAACTGCTGGTCAAAGTCGCCGAGTGCGGCAGCATGGGCATGGCGGCCGACGCCCTGGGCTTGTCCAAGCCCGCCGCAACGCGCCATCTGGCTGCGCTGGAAGCCCGGCTCAACAGCCGCTTGGTGGAGCGCAACACGCGGCGCCTGTTCCTGACCGATGAAGGGCAGGAATACCTGGAGCGCGCGCGAAACATCCTCAACGAGTTGCGCGAGGCCGACGCGGTCATCAGCAGCAAGACGCTCAACCCCACCGGCACCCTGCGCGTGAGCGCCTCGCTGTCCTTCTCGATGCATCAGATCGCGCCCCGGCTGAAGCGTTTCCGCGAGCGCTATCCCCAGTTGCGGGTCCATGTCGAGGTGGCCAACCGCTACCTGGACATGATCGACAACGACATCGACGTGGCGATCCGCACGCGCGAGTTCGAGCCTGACAGCGGCATTACCATTCGCCGCCTGGCACAGACGCGCCGCATCCTGTGCGCGTCGCCGTCCTACCTGGCACGCCAGGGCACCCCGGTCACGCCGGACGATCTCAGGCAGCACGATTTTCTGCTGTACGTGCACGCCAACCGCAGCCATGAATTGCACTTGACGCGCGATGGCAGGGTCGAGGTGGTGTCGGTTGAGGGTGTGCTCAGTTCCAACGACGGGCAGGTGCTGCGCGCGGCGGCGCTCAATGGCATGGGTGTCATGGCCCAGCCCAGCTACATCGTTTTCGACGACATCGTCTCGGGACGCCTGACGCCGATCCTGAACGACTGGGACCTGCCGCGCCTGCAGATCAACATTGCGTACCAAAGCCGCAAGTACCCGCCCGCCAAGGTGCGTGCTTTCGTCGACTTTTTGGCCGCCGAGTTCGCGGCCGGCGATCACGAGCGCAAATGGACGGGCTACATGGGCCTGCAGAGCGCGAGCCGTGCAACTTGAACGGTTGCGGCTGTCCATCGCACTAGCTCCGGCCGCCCAGAACCTGATCGAAGATGCGCCCGGCGTTGACGGCCCCGTCGCCGCGCCACGCCACAATCTGGTCTGGCCGTATCAGGGCCATGGGCGCCTCGTACAACGCCCGCAAGTCGGGCGAGTCGATCACCACCACCTGAAGGTCCAGGCCACGGGCCAGCGCCTGGGCCTCGAAGCCGTGCTCTGCGCCCCGGGGGGCTTCCAGGCACAGCAATGTCCAGTCCCGGCCGAAACGGTCGTAGAGCGACCCGCCGTCGTCCAGCCAGGCGTGAGGCGGACGCCCCCCGGGGCAGGCGCTGGGGGTGTAGGCATTGGCGGCGTCCGGCGGTGGCGTGCTGCCGTCGCCCACGATCACCGGCGAGCCATCGTATCGCCCACCAAAGGTCACGCCCGGAATGTTGAACTCCATACGGACATGGGCGTCCAGGCGTGCCGAGGCCTCGGCCCTGGCTCGTGCGCCGTCTTCTCCCTCCCGTTCTAGCGCGGGGGTGGCTTCGAAGAGGCCCACGGAGTCGGCGAACTGGCGCGCGTAACCCGTGTTGCGCTGGGCCAGCGGCTGACGTTCTTTCCCATACGATTCGAGCAACGACGCCGGCGCTTGCCCCTGGATGACGCTGGCCAGCTTCCAACCCAGGTTCACGGCATCCTCGACAGCCGTGTTGTAGCCCAGGCCCCCAGTGGGCGTGAACAGGTGCGCGGCATCGCCACCGATGAACACCCGCCCCTTCTGGAAGCCCGAGGCATAGAGTGCGTGCCCTGCGGTCCAGGTGCACACCGACAGCACCTCGATCGGCAAATGCTGGCCCATGGCTTCATCAAAGATGCGCTGGGCATCGTCGGCCGTCCATTGGTCGCCGTCTTCGCCTTCGTGGATCGCGGCATGAAACGCAAATTCGCCCTGACCGTCAACGGCGACCATGAAGACGCGGCGCTGGGGATTGACGGAGACGTACATCCAGCTGCGCGCATGCGCCACCCGCTCATAGAACGCTGGCGCGCGCAGGTAGACCGCGAACATCTTCCCGCCCATGAAGTCGCGCTTGATACCCGTGGCGCCCTCCCAGCCAAAGCCC
>JBIIQD010000390.1:0-3653 GCA_044342265.1 Hydrogenophaga sp.
GCTGGATCCGGACCCAGCCCTTGACGCCCCAGGCGTCCAGAATGCGGCCCAGTTCGACGGCATCGTCCGGCAGGGACGCGGCGGCGAAAGGACTGCTGGACATCGCGCGGGGCACAAGTGCGGCCAGCCCGCTGGGGGCTGACCAGGCCGCGATCAGGCGGCGACTTTGGCAGCAGCCTGCTTGACCAGACGGGCCACAGTGTCCGATGCTTCGGCGCCGACACCCGTCCAATACGTGAGGCGGTCCTGGGCAATGCGCAGGGGCTCTTCACCACCGCGAGCCAGGGGATTGTAGAAACCGATTCGCTCGATGAAACGTCCATCACGACGGTTGCGCTTGTCAGCCACCACGATGTTGTAAAACGGACGGGCTTTTGCACCGCCACGGGCAAGTCGAATGACGACCATGATTTATCCTTCAATGGGTCAGGCCCGGGTCCGGGGAATCCGGCACGGAACTGCGTTGGGTTTCTTGGGCTGAACAACCCGCGTTCATTGCAGCGCTTGAGACACACGACTAACCACCCGGTTAGCGAAACGCCACAAAACCCGCGATTATATCCTTTCGATCAAGGCTTTTCCGCCGCCTTCACTTCACAATCCCACATGCCCCTGATCCGTCACAGCAACGAGAACGACCTCGACGCCATCACCCGCATCTACGGCCACCATGTGCTGCATGGCACCGGCACCTTCGAGACCACACCCCCCACGCGGGACGAGATGGCCGCGCGCCGCGCCGACGTTCTGTCCAAAGGATTGCCTTGGCTGGTGATTGAAGAGCAGGGTGAAATCATGGGCTATGCCTATGGCAACTGGTTCAAACCGCGCCCAGCCTACCGCTTTTCCGTCGAGGACTCGATTTACCTGGCGCCCGAGGTGGCCGGCAAAGGACTGGGGCGTGCCCTGCTGGCGGAGTTGCTCGCCACCCTGGAGCGCTGTGGCGTGCGCAAGGTGATGGCGGTGATCGGAGATTCTGAAAACGCTGGATCGGTGGGTGTGCATCGGGCGCTGGGTTTTGAACCAGTGGGCATCGTGCAGTCCTGTGGCTGGAAGTTCGGTCGATGGCTGGACATCGTCTTGATGCAGCGCAGCCTGGGCGAAGCCGACCGCACGCCTCCCGAGGCGGACCATCAGCCATGAGCCGCCCCAAGAACAAGACCCTGACGGTATGGCTGGCTTTGCTGGGCGGACACATGGGGTTGCACCGCTTCTACTTGCGGGGCCTGGGTGACTGGATCGGCTGGTTGCACCCCATCGCATCCGCGCTGGGCTGGTGGGGTATTGAGCGGGTCGAGTCCTACGGGCAGGATGACGTGCTGTCCTGGATCCTGATTCCGTTTCTGGGCATGAGCATCGCGGTGGCTTGCTTGGCGGGCATCGTGTACGCCTTGAGCGACCGGGCGCGCTGGAACGGCTGGTTCAACCCTGGCATGGATCGTGAACATGTGGCGGGTGGAACCAATTGGCTGACCATGGGTGCATTGGTGCTGAGCCTGCTGGTGGGTACGACGGCGTTCACGGGCAGCCTGGCCTTTGGCATCCAGCGCTACTTTGAGTATCAGATCGAAGAGGCCCGGAAAATCAGTCAGTGACCCTTGGCAACGCGCGTCACTGCAGATAGCCCATGGCCAGCATCACCAGGCTCAGAGTGAACAAGGCCAGCACCGTCGACAGGCCCATTGCGGCGGTCGTCAAGCCTTCAGCGACCTCATAACGTTGGGCAAATAGAAACACATTGGCGCCCATCGGCAATGCCGCCGCGACCACCATGACCGTCAAGGGCAGTCCGCTGATGCCCCAAGCCCAGGCTGAGCCCCCGACCATCAATGGCAGCCACAGGTTCTTTGACAACGTGATCCACAACGCGGGCATCAGCTGCCCGCTCAGGGGCGTTCGCGACAGCGTCACGCCCACCAGCACCAGCGCAATCGGTCCGAAGGCGCTGCCCAGCAGCTGCAGCGGCTTGTCCACCACCGCTGGCAGGGTCAGTCCCGTTTGCGCGAACATCAATCCACAGAGAATCGGCAGGGGAATCGGGTGGATCAGCGCGCCCTTGAACGCTGACCATGCCGTCGACAACACATGCGGCGCGCGCTGACCGCCCTGCCGCGCTTCGCGCGCCACGACCAGCTCCAGCACGACCGACCCCACAGTGAGCAGAATCAGCGCGTGCACAGAAACCAGGGTCAGCAAGGTGACCAAGGCATTTTTGCCGTACGCCAGCTCAATCAGGGTAATACCAATCATCACCATGTTGGAGAACACCCCGCCCAGCGCCATCACCACGCTCGTGCGGTTCCAGCCTCGCCAGGCGATGGCACCGAACAACAGCAGCAGCGCCGCCGGGAAATAGGCCAGGAGCGGTCGCAAGTCCAGCGACTCCACGTGCACCCCGCTCATGGTGCGGAACAGCAGCGCCGGGATCAGCAGCAGGAAAACAAGATTGGAAAGGTCCTTGACGGAGGCCTCACGAATCCAGTTGCGTCGCCCGGCCAGAAAGCCAAGGGCCACGAGCAGGAACACGGGGGTCAGGGAAGCAAAGACAGGGTGGGTGCTGATGTTCACCCGGCCATCCTACTGTGCGGCGCCATGATCATCAGCGGCTTCGGGGCCTGCCGAGCATGAAGCGCGCGAATTGCGTGAGTGCCTCATGCATGAAGGCACGGCGCTCGGGCACGCTGCCCAGTTGCTGGCCGATGGGACCGTCCACGATCAGGCTGGCCAGCCCATGCACCTGCCCCCAGTACACCGCGGCAAGAATTTCCGATGCTGCCTCGCCGTGGGTCAGCATGACCATCTTCTCAAGCTCACGGTAAGCGTCTTCTCCAGCCTGTCGCGCCGCCGGGAAACGCGCCAGATCGACCACCTCGGAGCGGAACATGATGCGAAAGACCCCGGGATGGTCAATGGCAAACCCCACGTAAGCCTGTCCGGAGTCGATCACGGCGCCCATGGGATCGCCGCTGGCGTGCTGGGCGTTCGCTTGCGCCATGCGACGCGCCATCTCCTGAAAACCGCTGGTCACGAGCTCGGCCAGGATGGTCTCGCGGTCGGCAAAGTGGTGGTACGGCGCCTGGTGCGTGACGCCGCTGCGGCGTGCCACTTCACGCATTGATAAGGCTGCCAGCCCTTCGGTTTCAAGCAGCTGTTCGCTCGCGTCCAGGATGCGCTGGCGCAAATCGGTAGCGTCTTCGGTGGATGCGGCAATGCGGCGAGTCGCCATGGTGGAGGTGGTTGTCAGACAAAGACCAAACGATGCAAAAATTGACTTGACACTGTCAAGTCCTAACCATACCATGCGGGCGACTAGACAGCGTCTAGCGATCAACCCAACGCCCTTCAAGGAGTCCTTATGCAGCTCAATTTCACTCACCCGACACGGGTAAGACCGTTAGCCTTGCTGGCCGCCAGCGGCGTGGCCGCCTGGATGGGTTTGGCACCGGTGGTCCTGGCGCAAAACACGGACGCCACCCTGGAAGTCGTGGTTCCAAAAGTGCGCAATGCCCAAGGTGGTCTGGGATGCCAGTTGTTTGCCAGCGCCGAAGGATTCCCCCAGAAGGGAGAACGGGCGCTGCAATCGGTGATGTCACCGATCACAAACGGTGCCGCGCGTTGCCGTTTTCAGCCGGTACCAGCGGGCCGTTACGCGG
>JBIIQD010000391.1:0-3641 GCA_044342265.1 Hydrogenophaga sp.
GTGTCGCATTCCTGAAAGGCATCGAGGCCGATCGCGGCTGTGGGTACCTGCCCGGTGATGATCACCATGGGGATACTGTCCATGTAGGCAGTGGCGATACCTGTGACCGCATTGGTCACGCCCGGCCCCGAAGTGACCAGTGCCACACCCACATCACCAGTGGCGCGCGCATATCCGTCTGCAGCGTGCACGGCAGCCTGTTCGTGGCGCACCAGCACATGCTGAATGGTGTCTTGCTTGTAGAACGCGTCGTAAATGTGCAGCACCGCGCCGCCTGGGTAGCCCCAGATGTACTTGACGTTCTCGGCCTGCAAGGCCTTGATGAGGATTTCCCCGCCGCGGAGTTCCTGGGGGGCGGAAGAAGAAGCGGCCGCTGCGGCCAGTTCGGCTTTGTTGATTTCCATGATGAACCTTTCGAGAATTTCTCTGACGAAATACCTTGGGTGCCCCTTCACCCACTCTTGTGGAGCGGTGTCAGGACTTGAGGCCAATGGACATGGGCGGACACATAACCCGCCGGACCTTGACCCGTTTGCATTTTTGAATTGCAGCCAGAGATTATCGCACTGCAACAGAGCCTGGCGCAAACCGTGAACAACGCATCGCGCCGCCAGCTGCTTTCGAGTCAAAGTGGCTGGTGCGACAATCAGGGGCGTTTTTCAGGGCAATTTGCACCAATGTTCGACCCACAAACTGGCACCGCCATCCCATCTCTGACTGCTCCACCCTTGGCCCGCCGCATGGCCAGTTGGATGTACGAGGGCATGTTGATGTTCGGCGTCGTCTTCATCGCTGGCTACCTGTTTTCCGCGCTCACCCAAACACGCCATGCCCTGGACAACCGGCATTTCCAACAGGCGTTTCTCTTCTTGGTGTTTGGTGTTTATTTCGTGTGGTTCTGGTCCAAAGGTCAAACTCTGGCCATGAAGACCTGGCACATCCGCGTGGTGGACGCTGCGGGTAGGCCTTTGACACAGTCGCGAGCGTTTGTCAGGTACCTGCTGAGCTGGCTGTGGTTCCTGCCGCCGCTGGCAGTGGCCGGACTGTTTGGATTGCCTGGTGGCGAGCTGGCCGTGATTCTTGTCGGCTGGGTCTTCGTCTGGGCCCTGCTGTCTCGCTTTCATGCCCAGGGTCAATTCGTCCATGATGCCTTGGCTGGTACCCGCCTGGTGCACCATCAACCCGCACCGACTGCCAAGCGCTACAAGTTCTGGCACCCATGAATGCAAGGGAACCCACCGATGCCCAAAAACAGCGGCACGGCTTCAAACGCATTTGGCATGCGTGTGGTTATTCGTTGTCTGGGCTGCGAGCGGGCTGGAAGGAAACGGCATTTAAGCAGGAAGCCATTGCTGCCATCGTCCTTGTGCCCCTGGCGTTCTGGGTTGGCCGCAGTTGGACCGAGGTCAGTGTGCTCTGCGGCACGGTACTGATCGTGTTGATTGTGGAGTTGCTCAACACGGGAGTGGAATCCGCCATCGACCGGATTGGCCCAGAATGGCATGCCTTGTCCAAGCGTGCGAAGGACATGGGCAGTGCGGCGGTGTTACTGAGTCTTTTGTTGTGTGGCGGCACATGGCTGGCGGCCATCATCAATCGCTGGCTTTGAAATTCCCCGACGTTATGAAATCCCCCTCCTTCTCTCTTTGCGTCTATTGTGGTTCGCGCCCTGGCAACAACCCAGCCTTTGGCGAAGCAGCCCAGGCTGTCGGAACCTGGATCGGACAACATGGTGGCCAACTGGTGTACGGCGGTGGTCACAACGGACTCATGGGCCAGGTGGCCGATGCCACGCTGGCCAGCGGCGGTCGGGTGGTCGGCATCATTCCCAAAGCCCTGGTGGAGCGGGAATGGGCCCACACGTCGTGCAGCGAGCTGCTGGTGGTGGACACCATGCATGAGCGCAAGCGAATGATGGCTGAGCGCGCCGACGCTTTTCTGGCCTTGCCAGGCGGCATTGGGACTTTTGAAGAGTTTTTCGAGGTCTGGACCTGGCGCCAGCTCGGCTACCACGACAAGCCAGTGGGCTTGCTCAACGTGGACGGCTATTACGATGGCTTGATGACCTTCATGCGCACTAGCGCAGATGCGGAATTCTTAGGTCCCTGGCAAATGGACCTGATTCGCGTGGCCTCGGACTGGCGGGTCTTGCTGCCTGCACTCGTTCAGGAAGGCGGTGTGGTGCCAGCTGACCGGTTGGACAAGACCTAAACCGCCGTCTCGTCCTCTTCGCCGGTGCGGATACGCACCACGCGCTCTACCGAGGTCACAAAAATTTTGCCGTCACCAATCTTCCCGGTGCGGGCAGCGCGCACGATCGCGTCCACACAGCGGTCCACATCGACCGACTTGACCACCACTTCCACTTTCACCTTGGGCAAGAAATCCACCACGTACTCGGCTCCACGGTACAACTCGGTGTGTCCCTTCTGGCGTCCGAAGCCCTTGACCTCTGTCACGGTCAGGCCGGTCACGCCCTGATCAGCGAGCGCTTCGCGCACCTCTTCGAGCTTGAACGGCTTGATGACGGCGGTGATCTGCTTCATGCGGTTGTCTTTCTGGTGATCAAATGGTCAGGTGCCTAAAACTGTATCACGCGACCCTGGCGAACCGTACGCTTGTCGGATCTTGAGCCAGCCCGATTCCCTCAAGCCCTGTACTTGCTCGTGATCGGATAGCGCCAGTCTTTGCCAAAGCTGCGGTGCGTGACACGGATACCGATTGGAGCCTGCCTTCGCTTGTATTCATTGATGCGAATCAGCCTGACCACCTTGTCCACATCTGCTTGCGGGAATCCTTCGGCCACGATCTGCGCGGGGCTGCAGTCGTTTTCCATGTAGCGCTCGATGATGGCATCGAGCACGGCATAGTCTGGCAAGCTGTCCTGGTCTTTCTGGTCGGGTCTCAGCTCTGCGCTGGGGGGCCGGGTGATGATGCGCTCGGGAATCGGCTGGGTGCCAGTGCCATAAGGATCATGCAGGTTTCGCCAGCGCGCCAACCGAAACACCATGGTTTTGGCCACATCCTTGATGACTGCAAATCCGCCCGCCATGTCTCCGTACAGCGTGCAGTAGCCAGTGGCCATCTCGCTTTTGTTCCCAGTGGTCAGCACGATCGATCCCAATTTGTTGGACAACGCCATCAGCAAGGTGCCGCGAATACGGGCCTGCAGGTTTTCTTCGGTCGTGTCTTCGGTGCGGCCTTCGAACAAGGGCGCCAGGGAAGCCTTGAAGGCCTCGAACTCAGGAGCGATGCCGATTTCGTCGTACCGCACGCCCAGTCTAGCCGCCATGTCGCGCGCATCAATCCAGGAAATGTCTGCAGTGTAGGGCGAGGGCATCATCACTGCCCGAACCTTGTCCTTGCCCAGGGCATCGACCGCAATGGCGAGCACCAGCGCCGAATCAATGCCGCCGGACAACCCCAGCAAGGCTCCAGGGAATCCGTTCTTGCCCAGATAGTCACGCACCCCCAGCACCAGGGCGTGCCACAGGTCGGCTTCATGGCTGTGGGGCCGGTCCATAGACGCTTGAATGTCCCAGCCTCCGTTGACGCAGGCCAAAGAGATTTCGAACAGGGTCTCTTCAAAGCTGATGGCACGGCCCGCCAGTTCACCGCCTTGGCCCAGCACGAAGCTGCGT
>JBIIQD010000392.1:0-3634 GCA_044342265.1 Hydrogenophaga sp.
TCGACCATGGCCTCGCTCACAAACACGCTCACCGTCTCGGCGCCCGCAGGCGGCCGCCATTCACTGCCCACCAGTGGCAGGTGCTGCCCCGAGTGAGTGGTAGCTTCCCGGAACAAGGGGCGCGCCAACACAGTGACTGCCGGTTGATCGGGGTCCATCAGCACCGCACTGGTGCGCAGCGGGTCAACGCGGGTCACACCCGGCACCTTCTGCACCGCGGCCACAAAGTCCGGTGGCAGGGTCTGACCGTCGCCCGAGCCGCTGCCCACGCTGCGCACATACAGCGGTGCTGGCAATACCCCGTCAAGCCATTGCGTCACCGAATCGCGAAAACTCGCCACCATCACTGTCAGCGCGACCGAGAGCGCCAGACTTGCCACCACGCCGCTGGTGGCCACCGCTGCGGTGTCACGCTGGCGCCTCGAACGTTCAACCGCCAGCAGAGGCAGCGCATGGCCAGTGACCCGGGGCGCTAGCCGATCCAGCAGCCCGCCGACCGCCAGCGGCAAGGCCGCAATCCCGCCCACCAGCAACAGCCCGACCGAAACATAGGCGGCCAGCGGAATGCCCGCAACAGGCGGTGCCCAGGCCAGCGCAACCGCCAGCAGCATCATCGCCACGGCGATGGCGTAACGTCTCGGGTAGGAGGAATTTCCAGCGCCCAGGCCCTTGAGCGCCAGCGCGGGTGCCATCGAGGCCATTGCGCGCGCGGGCCACCAGCCGCCCACCACCGCCGCCAGCACGCCCAGCGTTCCATACAGCAAGGCCGCAGTCGCGCTCCAGTGAAGCACAGGCGCCGCTCCAGAGAAATAGCCACCACCCAGGTCACCACCGAGCAGGCGCAAGGCCGCAGCGGCCAGACCCGTTCCCAGAACGACGCCCAGTCCACTGCCCAACACACCCAGCAAAGCCGATTCGGCCAGCACCAGCCGCATTCGCTGTGGCGCTGCAAGACCCAGCACGCCCAGCAAGGCGAACTGCTGCTGGCGCCGGGCCACCGACAGCGACAGCACTGAAAACACCAGAAACCCGCCAGTGAACAGCGCCACCAGAGCCAGCACTGTGAGGTTCACGCGGTAGGCGTGCGAGAGTTTGTCAGCGCGCTCACCCGCCTGCCTCGGCGGTTGAGCGATCACATGGGGCGGCAATGAAAGCCCGCGCACCAGCGCCTGCACGTCGGTACCAGGCGCCAGGCGCAGGTCGATGCGGCTGACCGTGCCGACCCGGTCCATGAGGTCCTGAGCCGCCGCGATGTCCATCACCAGCAAGGGAGCCCCCGGCGCGTTGACCGAACCCGCCACTCGCAAACGCACCACACCCAGACCGCGCTGCAGTTGCACCGAGGGGGCGGCCGCCGCCGCAGAGGCCAGCAGTGCCTGTTGCGCCGAGGCGTTGAGAAACACGGTGTCCGGCGCAAACAGGTCAAAGCGAGTCTGGCTTGTGGCATCGGGCGAGCCCGGCGTGGGCACAGGCATCAAGGCGGGCGACACTTGAAACACCGACAGAGCGTCGACACCCACCAGCCGTATCGACACGCGCCGCCCGTCGGGTGCCAATGCCGACGTGGTCAGCTCCAACACCGGGTTGGCTGCAGCCACGCCGGGTTCCTGGCTCACCCGTTCCAGCCATGCATCGTCCAGCCCGCCCTGTCGCGCGCGCAGCGACAAGTCCGGCTGGCCGTTGACGGCGGACACAGCACCCGAAAACTCCGCCAATGCAGAGGCGTTGATCAGTTGCACCGCCAAAGCCAGCGCCACGCCCAGCATCACGGCCACCACCGCTGCCGCCGTGCGCCAGGGATGGTGTTTGAGTTCCTGCCAGGAAAAGGTGGTGAGCAAGGCCAGCATGGTCATGCGAGCTTACCTGTGGCCCGGAACTTGCGCAGGCGTACCATGACCCTTCTCCTCACCAAAGCACCCATGGTCCGCATCCACCTCGCCATTGACCTCAACTACCTCGTCAACACCCTGCCTGGTGCCGACTTCGTTTTCAACATTCAGTGCGCGCAAACGCGCCAGCAAGCGGTGGTCTGGGAGGAACTGCAGGTCAGCCAGGCTGTGCCCCTGCTCAGCCAAACCGATCCCGCCACCCACACCCGACTGCTGCGGCTGACGGCGTTGCCGGGTCCGCTGCTGGTGCGCTACCGCGCGACGCTGGACATCACCCACCACGCCGCCCCACCCGCCAACGTGCGCGAAACACCGGTGGCGCAACTGCCACCCGAGGTGCTGCTGTACTTGTACCCGAGCCGATACTGCCAGTCCGATTGCCTCACGGCGCAGGCCATGGCGCTGTTCGGCACCATGCAACAGGGCTACGGCCGTGTGGTCGCGATCCGAGACTGGGTGCGCTCGCAGGTGAGTTTCAAGTCCAACACCAGCAACTCCATGACCTCGGCGCTGGACACGCTGCACTCCCACGCTGGCGTGTGCCGCGATTTCGCGCACTTGATGATTGCGATGTGCCGCGCGCTCAACATCCCTGCGCGCTTTACCACGGCGATCGACTTCGGCGCCGATCCGGCGCTGGGACCCACC
Organism: Hydrogenophaga sp.; assembly: GCA_044342265.1. Lineage (GTDB taxonomy): Bacteria > Pseudomonadota > Gammaproteobacteria > Burkholderiales > Burkholderiaceae_C > Hydrogenophaga. The sequence goes on from JBIIQD010000392.1 coordinate 2,538, forward strand.
GATTTCCACGCCTATGTCGAGGCGTACCTCGATCACCGCTGGTACATCTTCGACCCTTCAGGCACCGCGATCCCGATGGGCTTCGTGCGCATCGGCACCGGGCGCGACGCCGCTGACTGCTCTTTTGCCACCATTTTCGGCAACGTGACCTCGCAAGCACCCCGCATCGATGTGTCCGCCCAAAGCGGGCCGCAAGGCGGCTGGGCCTACCCGGTGCACCGCGAAGAGGCCTTGTCCACCGACGCGGTGTATGCCTGGAACCTGGTCAATGCCCTCTGAGTCCGGGCGGCGCCTCGCGAAGCTGACTGTGGTCCAATAGGGGGTTTTCAACCAATACCCCCTTTGGAACCGACATGGGCAACAAAATCGTCACCGAAGCTTCCCGCAGAGCCACCCCCCGTCCCACCCCGATGCCTGGCATGGCCCTGCCCACTCCCGGTCGCGGTCAGCGCATCAGCCTGGAGCGCGGCGTCGCCACCCGCACTAAGAAAAACCCCGGCAAGCGCTCGAACAAGGGTGGCTGATGACCACCACTGACCCTCACCCGGGTCAGACTGCAAAAAGGCTCCCGCGGGAGCTTTTTTTGTGCCTGTCAACAAGGTTTCAAGGCGTCAATGCGTGAAGCTGAGGAAGCGGCCCTTGTATCCCTCGCCGCTCTCCAGGGTAGGATCGGCGGCGCTCATGGTCAGGCCATAGCCCAGCGTGGTCATCTCGCGGCAGAAGGCGCTGCGGTTGCCGCGGTCGGGGTCCACGATGATGACCTGGGCACCAGCCAGCGCATGCTGATCGATGAACCGCGCGAGTTGTGCCGGTTGCTGGCGCTCGTACAGCACGTCGCTGCCGATGATCAGGTCGAACCGGCCCAGGCCCGACAAGCCGTTGGCATCGTCCAGCGCCCAGTTGCCCGCCTGGTAGGGCAGCGGTCCCAGGCCGTTGGCGATCAGGTTTTGATTCAGAAAGTCTTCGGTCAGCGGATGCCAGTCGGTGACCGTCACATCGCCGCCGCGCCGGTGGATCACCAGACTCGCCAGCGCCAGGCCAGCGCCAATTTCCAGGATGCGTTTGCCCGCGATGGCGTGGCTGTGCATCGCCAGCGC
>JBIIQD010000393.1:0-3630 GCA_044342265.1 Hydrogenophaga sp.
ATGAAGACGCTTTTGGCGGCGTTGCTAGGCAAGGCTCCTTCGATGGTCCAGCCGGTCAGTCGCAGAAATGCCACCGACAGACCGCGCAGCACATGGTTGACGAACGGGGTGGTGAAGATGGTGCGGTGCATGGGCTGGTATTGTCGATGACGCGGGGGAGACGGCTCCAGACCACCACAGGGCTACCATCGCCTGCCCCCCCTTTTTCTGGAGACCGCACCATGAATACGACAGTGACCGTGCAGGACATTGAGGTCCTGATTGATGGGGAAGGCCCGACCCTGGTCATGCTGCACGGCTGGCCAGACTCGCCAGCGCTTTGGGACGAATCGGTGGCGGCCCTCAAGAGTCACTACCGGTGTGTGCGCTTTGCGCTGCCGGGCTACGACCTGCGACAGCCGCCCAGACCCGTGTCTGTGGACCAGATGTGCGACCTTGTCGCCGCCATCATGGACGCCGTCAGTCCGGATGCACCGGTCACTCTGATGCTGCACGACTGGGGTTGCTTTTTCGGCTACGAGGTCGCCGCCCGCCACCAGCATCGGGTCTCACGAGTAATTGGCGCCGATATTGGCGACACCAACACTGGCGCATACCTCAAGTCTTTGACCGCCAAGGACAAGGCCATGATCGCAGGCTACCAGCTGTGGCTGGCGATGGCCTGGAAGCTGGGACCGCTGTCACCGGGCCTGGCCAATCGCATGACGCGGTGGATGGCCCGAAGCATCGGTTGCCACACCCCGCCCTCGGAGATCGGCTGGCAGATGAACTATCCCTATGCCATGCAGTGGTTCGGCTCGTATGGCGGGTTGCGGGGTGTTGCGCGGGTTGACACCTTGCTCGGCCCGAAGTTGCCGACGCTGTTCTTCTTCGGCAAACGCAAGCCCTTCATGTTTCATTCTGCGCGCTGGCTGGCTCAGCTCGGCACTGCGCCGGGCAGCGAGGCGCACGGCCTGGACACCGGCCACTGGCTGATGAAGCAAAAACCTGAAGCCTTCAACCGCATGGTGCGCGACTGGCTGGATCGGGCGCACGCGGCACGATGAAACCAGAGGAGCTTGAGCGGCTGCTGACAGTGGAGATGCCGTATGGCAAATACAAGGGCCGGGTGATCGCCGACCTGCCAGGCCATTACCTCAACTGGTTCGCACGCGAAGGTTTTCCCAAAGGCGACATTGGCCGGCTGCTGGCGCTGATGCACGAGATCGATCACAACGGGCTGGGCGAGCTGCTCGCCCCGTTGCGCAACGCTAGACAGACTCCGTTGCGCGGGTCCTGAGCGCCTCATGCACCACGGCCGCGGCCCAAGCGTCGTTGGCCGCGTAGACCAGCTGGCTCTCGGTCAGGCGCGGGTTGGCCCAGTTGGAGGTGGCGGCCTTCTTTGACTTGATGAAGCGCTGTCCGAACATCACCGCCACCGCGCCCTTGACGCCCATGTCTTTGCGGTAGCCGCGTTCGCGAAACAGCTGGTTGAGTTCGATCACGCCGACCGGCTCGATGCCCAGTTTGCTGCGGATGCGCTTGGTGTCGTCGCCCAGTCCGAAACCGGCTTTGCTGTGCCCGATCTCGGCCATGGCTTGCGCCGCCAGGTCACGGCTGGCGGGATCGTTGAGCTGGAACACCCAGGCCCGCTCCAGCGTGGCCAGCTGAAGGACATGAGGCCCGTCGGAGACCTCGCCTTGCACGAAGGTGGGCTTGCTCTCGGTATCAAAGCCCCAATGGGCATGGTCGCGCAGCGCGGCCACCGCCTCGCGCGCGGAGGCCGCTGACGCGACCAGGGCGATGCGGTCCAGACCCAGCCGGGGGAATTCGGGCAACAAGGCGATATCGTCCTTGCCGGGGGTGGCGTGGGTGGTGTGCATGAAGCCGTTTTCCTCGGGTGCGCGGGATAATCGGACATTGTGCCTGCCACCCCGACATGACCTACACCCTCAAGCTCTATGTGCCCGACGACACGCCGCCTGGCCAGCGCCAGGCCGCCGAGCGGCTTTTTCGCCAGGCGCTGGAAGGTGTGCTGGGTGACGCGGCGCTGGTGGCGCCGGTGTACCGCGCCTACCAGAACATCCAGGGTCAGTACGGACAGACGCCCGATCCCGAGGCGCTGACGCAGGAAGAGCGCACGGTGCTGGAGCACTGGCAGCAGGCCGAATCGGCCGCGCTGGAGGCGGTGTTCGGCCCCCACCGGCACCTCGATGAAGGCGGCTATGACATCGTGCTGACCGCATAATCCAGGTGCATTTCACGTCCTCCCGGGGCGAACATACCCACTGAAGGACACACCATGAGAAAAACCTATCTGTTGCGCCCCGAGGGCAAACACCCTGACCGTGTGCTCGACGCCGTCAAGCACGACATTCGCAAGTACCAGAAGCGCGAGCGCCGCCGCGAGCTGCCCGCTGAGGCGCATTTCTGGGACTTCGATTGCCGTTTTGGCGCCGATCAGGACAACGCGAAGACGGTGCATCCGGGCGAGCTGATCGGATTGCTCGATGCGCTGGCCAGAGAGGGCGCGCCACAGTGTTATGTGGAGCTGCTGGCCAAGCCGGCGGCTCGCCAGTCGCGGCCCACCGGTTCGCATGACGAGCCGCCGTCGGGCGATACCACGGAAACCCCCGCCTGATCCAGCGCGCCACTCTGTCGTGACATTTGCCGGCAACCCGCTTCACATCCTGGTGGTCGACGACCATCTCATGCTCAGGGAGTCGCTCACCGACTACCTGAGCGCCCATTTCGCCGACGCACGCATCGAGGTCGCCGCATCGCTGCAGGAAGCACTGGACAAGTCAGGTCGCCAAGCACCAGACCTGCTGGTTCTCGATCTGAGTCTGGACGACGCCGCGGGCTTGCAGGCGCTGTCTGCGATGCGCGTCGCTTGTCGCGGTTGCGCCATCGTCGTGCTGTCGGGATCGGTCGACGCGAGCATGGAAAGGCTGTTGATCGAGCGCGGTGCCGATGCCTTCGTGCCCAAATCGGGCCGGCGCGATGAACTGGTGACGGTGATCCGCAAGCTGCTGGCGCAACGCCAGTCCGCACGCGGTTCCCCGACATCTGCCGGGGCTGGGGTCGCGCGGCGGTCAACCCTCACGCCACAGCAGTCAGTGGTGCTCGACATGGTGGTCCAGGGGTTGTCCAACAAGGAGATCGCGCAGCGCACCGGCCTTTCGCATGGAACTGTTCGCAACTATGTTTCGGAGCTGCTGCTGTCGCTGAGCGTGGCCAACCGCGCGCAACTGATCACGCTGTTCAGGCGCTGACATTTCGCCATGGCGCCGCAACACTCGCTGGATCAGGAAGTGGAGGCAGAGCGGCTGGTCCAGCATTTCCAGCAGAGTTTCCGGGCGCTGCCTGGTTCGGTCTATCCGGCGCTGGTGCTGTGGGCCTGGTTCTACTGGATCACGCGCGACATCCAGTGCCTGGTGTGGGCGGGCATGGTGCACAGCTGGCAGGCCCTGCGCTGGTACCTGAGCTGGCGCTATCCCACCTGGAAGGGCAGCCTGGCCACTATGCAGCGGGCCGAGCGGCTCTCGGTGGTGCAGCTGTCATGTTTCGGCGTGCTGTGGGGGCTGGCGCCGTGGATGCTGATGAGCCACAACGACCCGTCCCAGCTGGCGGTGGTGATCCTCATGGTGG
>JBIIQD010000394.1:0-3619 GCA_044342265.1 Hydrogenophaga sp.
TGGCGCTGGCGCTGATGCATGAGCTGATCGTCAACGACTGGCTGGATCACGATTACATCGAACGCCACACCCTGGGCTGGGAGGCCTTGCGTGAGCGCGCTTTGCAATGGCCACCCGAGAGGGCAGCGCAGATCTGCGGCGTGCCGGTGCAGCAGATCGTCGATCTTGCGCGCACCTATGGAACCACGCAACCGACCGCCATCCGACTGAACTACGGCATGCAGCGGGTGCGCGGCGGCGGCAACGCTGTGCGAGCCGTGGCTTGCCTGCCGGCGCTGGTGGGCGCCTGGCGGCACCGGGCCGGTGGCCTGCTGCTCTCGGCGTCGGGGCATTTTCCGGTCGACCGCAGCACGCTGCACCGACCCGATCTGCTCGCAGGCAGAACGCCGCGAACCATCAACATGGTCACCATTGGCGACGATCTGGCGCGCGACTCTTCTCCAGCCTTTGGTCCCAAGATCGAGGCCCTGATCGTCTACAACAGCAATCCGGTCGCCGTCGCGCCGGATTCGGCCAAGGTGGTGCGGGGCTTTGCTCGCGAGGATCTGTTCACCGTCGTGATCGAACACTTCATGACCGACACCGCCGACCACGCCGATGTCTTGCTGCCCGCGACCACCCAGCTCGAACACTGGGATATCCATTCCAGCTACGGTCATACCGACGTGCTGCTGAACCGCCCCGCCGTCGCCCCGGTCCGCCAGGCCAGGCCCAACACCGAGGTGTTTCGCGCGCTGGCGCAACGCCTGGGTTTCGACGAGCCGTGCTTCGCCGACAGCGATGAGACGCTTTGCCGCCAGGCTTTTGGTGACAAGGTAGATTTCCAGCAACTGCTTGAACAGGGCTTTGTCACCTTGCCGCTGCCCGAGGCGCCTTTTGCCGACGGTGGATTCCCGACCCCTTCGGGCAAGTGCGAGTTCTTCAGTGCGCGCCTCGCATCGCAGGGCCTGGACGGATTGCCCGATCACCTGCCCAACTTTGAAGCCGCCGGCAGCGACCCGCGCCACCCGCTGGCGATGATCTCGCCACCGGCACGCAATTTCCTGAACTCCAGTTTTGTCAATGTCAAAAGCCTGCGTGACATCGAAGGGGAGCCCCTGCTGGAAATCAGCGCCCTCGACGCCGCCGCGCGCGGCATCCGCGACGGAGAGGTGGTGCGCATCTTCAACGACCGTGGCAGCCACTGTTGCACAGCACGTGTTTCAGAGCGCGCACGTGAAGGTGTGGTCAATGGTCTGGGCATCTGGTGGCGCAAGCTGGGGCTGGACGGCCACAACGTCAACCAGCTGACCAGCCAGCGGCTGACCGATCTCGGGCGCGGCCCTGTGTTCTACGACTGCCTGGTCGAGGTGGAGAAGGCATGACCGCTGGATGGTCGAGGCCCCTCACCTGGCTCTGTGCGGCCGCCCTTCTCTCGGGTTGCGCGTCCACCGACATAGGTCCGGCCTACTACTGGCAATCGGTCACCGGGCATCTCAAGCTGATGGGCGCTGCGCGCCCGGTACAGCAGTGGATTGACGACCCCGCCACGCCTCCCGCGTTGCAGCAAAAGCTCTTGCTGGCTCAACGCATGCGGCAGTTTGCCGTGTCCGATCTGGGCTTGCCGGACAACGCCAGCTACCAGCGCTATGGCGACCTCAAGCGCCGGGCAGCGGTCTACAACGTGGTCGCGGCGCCAGAGCTGTCACTCAAGCTGCACAACTGGTGTTTCCCTGTCGCGGGCTGCGTCGGTTACCGCGGCTATTTCGATGAAGAACAGGCCAAGGCATTTGCCGCGAGTCTTCCGACGAGCCTGGATGTCGCGGTCTATCCTGTGCCCGCCTATTCGACCCTGGGCTGGTTGAACTGGGCGGGCGGAGATCCACTGCTCAACACCTTCATCGGCTACCCGGAAGGCGAACTCGCCCGTTTGCTGTTCCACGAGCTGGCGCACCAAATGGTCTACGTAGCGGGCGACACTGCGTTCAACGAGTCGTTCGCCACCGCGGTCGAACGCCTGGGCGGTGCCCGCTGGCTTGCACAGGCCAGCGACACCGCGCGCCAGGGCTACGCCGAATTCGATGGTCGCCGACAGGCTTTTCGTGCGCTTACCCGCGCGACACGCGCGCGACTGCAAGCCGTTTACGACGACCCCGCCACAGACGACCCGACCAAGCGTGTCCAAAAAACCCAGGTGATGCACGAGTTTCGCCAGCGCTATGCCGAACTGCGGCAAAGCTGGGGTGACTACCGTGGCTATGACGCCTGGGTCGCGCGAGCCAACAACGCCAGTTTCGGTGCGCAAGCCGCCTACGACCAGTGGGTGCCAGCGTTTGAGGCTCTGTTCGAGCGCGAAGGCCGAGACTTCCCCCGGTTCTATGATGCAGCGCGCGACTTGGCCGAACGGCCGCCCGCGCAGCGTCAAGCCGCCCTGCTTGCCCTCGATCCTTCAATCAAGTCCACTTCATCCAACCTTTGATACGGCAGCATCATGGCCAACATTCACATCCAAAGAACGCACCAACTGGGCATGAACGGCGCTCGCAAGGTGGCCTGGAAATGGGCCGAGCATGCCGAATCCGAGTTCGACATGCAGTGCGCCTACGAAGAGGGTGAGGACTGCGACGAGGTGCATTTCTCGCGCACTGGCGCCAAGGGCACGCTGCGGGTCACTGCCGACCAGTTTGAGCTGGACGCCCAGCTGGGATTCCTGTTGGGCGCCTTCAAGGACCGCATCGAAAACGAGATCGTCAAGAACCTCGACGAGCTGCTGGCGGCCAAGAAAAAGCACGCGGTCAAAGCGACCACAGGCTCCAGGAAGAAGTAAGGCGGATCACCGGCTCCAGCGCCCGCCCAGGCACAGCGGCACCGCTTGGTCGCAGCAACCGCTTCGGCGCTGGCTGGTCACTGTGTCACAGCCCGCTCAGCGGAAGCGCCCGACGGCTTTAGCTCAGGGAGGCAATCAGGTCGATGTATTGCTGCTGCGCGTCGTTTTGTGACGTTCCCTTGCACCCGTTCCAGGCGTCCCACTTGGCACGCCCCACCATGTCGCCAAAACCGGGCTTCTTCTCCGCGTTGTCACCTGCCGTGCCTTGCTTGTACAACGCATAGATTTTGAGCAGCGTGCTGTTGTCCGGGCGCTCGGAGAGATTCTTTGACTGGGCAACAGCGGCGTCGAAACGTGACTTGAGATCGGACATGAACGGGCTCCGTGAGTTGAGAAGCAGCCCGGGTTCCGGGCTAAGGGGTGGCCCGGTATCTTACGTTTGCAACTGCCATCAGAATAGACATTCGCATCCAAATACAAACCCGGCGCCCGGTTTGGGCAACGCAGGAGACAACATGGTCCAGCGCATCAGGAAACCCTCAGACGCTCCGGTCGCCCTTGGCCGCTCTGCTGTCCAGACGCTGAGCGGTGCGCTCGGCATGGAAGGTGAGCGCATGAGCAAGGTGGACACGGCCTGGCTGCGCATGGACTCGCCCACCAATCTGATGATGATCGTGGGTGTCTGGATTCTGCGCCCGGGCATCACCCGCGAAGCCCTGGCCCTGCGGGTCAAGGAGCGTCTGCTCCCGTATCGCCGGTTTACCCAAACCGTGCGGCAGGACGCCACTGGGGCCCATTGGGTGAACGACCCAG
>JBIIQD010000395.1:0-3617 GCA_044342265.1 Hydrogenophaga sp.
ACGTCTGGGCTCTGGCGCTCGGTGCTGTCGAGCTCCACCAGAGCCTGCTCAACCTCTCGCACTGCCTGACGAATGCGAGCCTGATAGAGCGCCACCGCTTCGGTGTAAGTGGCGCGGGCGGCTACTCGCTGGGCGTCGCGCCGACCGGCATCAAACACCGGGAAACTCACCTGCAGCGGGCCAAACGACCAAACGTCGCCGTCCACGGACCCCGCTGCCGACGACACCCTCAGCGAGCCCACGGTGCCGGCCAGGCGCACGCTGGGCTTTTTGCGCGCGGCGGCGCCGCGCTCGTCGGCCGCCGCCGCTTCCACCGCCAGTGCCGCTTCCATGAGATCGGGGCGCTGCGACAACAATGCGGCCGGCAAGGCGCTGACTGCCAGTCGCTGCGCCACCGGCACGCGGGCTTCGCCGTCGCTCAGGCGCGCACGCAGGCCCGGCTCGTCCAGGGCTGTGAGCGCGACCAAGGCCTTGATCTGCACATCACACTGGGCGCGCTGTGCCACCACCTGGCTGCGCCCTTGTGCCGCGCTGGCACGGGCGGTCGCCGCATCGCCGCTGGACACCAAACCGGCGCGCTCAGCCGTGTCGCTCACGCGCGCGGTTTCGCCGCGCGAACGGCTGTCGACCTCGGCCAAGTTTGACAGCGCTTCACAGGCCCGAAAGGCCACATAGGCGGAAGCTGCTTCGGCCGCTACCGTCACCCGCGCCGCTTGCCAGGCGGCTTCAGCCCCTTGGAGGCGCGCGACCTGCGCATCGCGACCTGCGCGCAATGCGCCGAACAGATCGATCTCCCAGCTGAACTGCAGGCCTTGGGTTCGGGTGTTGGTGACCGACGCATCGGGGGTGCCGCGCTCGCGCTTGAAAGCGTCCGCTCCGTCCAGTTGCGGCGCCAGCGCCGCCCCGGCCGCGACCCGCTCCGAGCGGGCGCGCTCGACCCTGGCGAGCGCCGATGCGAGGGTCGGACTGGCAAGCTGCGCGGCCTCCACGACAGTCACCAGTTGCGGATCGTCGAAGCGGGACCACCAGTCCATGGCACTGGCAACAGGAGAACCCTGCGGCATGGGCGCGACCCAGGCCGACGGCAGGACCGGCACCACTGGCCCGGCAACTGGCGGCTCGGATGCACAACCCGCCAGCGCCAAAGAGGCAAAAAGCATCCATCTCGATGTAACAAAGTTCATGGCGAGGGTTGTCTCACATTGGCGCTGGCCATAACAGGAATTACCGCACAGTGCGAAGGTATGCTTTTTCTGGGTGATATAAAACCAGTCGTTGTGTGAAAAGTAAACCATATACGTTACTTTTTTACAGCAGTTCAGCTTGAAGTTTCACATGCTCTGCAATAGACTTTCCGAATCTTATCTTACATCTCGTTACCATGCGAAGCGTTTCGTGTTACACACACAATTCGTTGGTCGACACAGCGCCACAGAAGCAGCGAGGGGCATTCGCTGTGCTGCCGACCGTTCGATGTGTGGTGTCTTTGGACGCTGACCGCCCATCCGACCACACCAGGTGCGTGCCACTTTACTTCCCTTGGACTCGCCTGACATGACCCCGTCTCCCGATCTTTTTGTTGCACGGCAGCGAGCGGCTTTGCCTTGCTTCATCCTCGCACCGCCTGACGCTTTGGCACACGGCCGCCATGCGCAGACCGCGCGGACGGTCGTATTCGGCCTGGCACAGTTGCGGTACGCAGCGCTGGCGGCGAGCCTCCCATTGGAGGACCCGACACTGATTCAACGGGTGCAGGAAGCTCGCGCCCTGTTGCCACCGGGCACGGTACAACCCGGAGAACGTGATGCCCACGATGCGTATTTCCACCTGGCGCGCACCAGCGCGCCACCAGCTCAAAGCTACCTGCGCGGCCTGGTGGCGGCGCTGGAGGAGTTTCTGTCGGAATGTGACGACGACAGCGAAACCAGTGACTACGGCGCCATTGGCGACGCCCTGATCGAGCTCTGGCTCGACGCGCTGGGCATTGAGGCGCCGGTTCGCCCACATCGCGTGGCTGTGGCCATGAAGGGCCGCGCACCCAACCCGGTGCGGCGCTGGCTGCGCGGCCATCATGTGTTCGCGGCCATTACCCAGGGTCTAATCTGGACCCTGCACGGTTTCGAAGAGGCCAGCGAAAGAAACGACCTGCCGGCCATCGAAGCCCACCTCACCCGGATCGCGCGGCTGTACCACGCCAGCGCCGCCGCGTTCCGCTTCACGGCCGACTTTGCACCTGAGGCCTACACCGACATCATCCGTCCGAGCATGTGCGAACCGTATGTGCCCGCCGGCTTTAGCGGCAGCATGTCGCTTGACCACGGTGCGCTGGTGGCCCACCTCTCGCGCTTGCGCCAGCCCTTGTCTGCCGCCCGCGCCCTGTTCCCGCAGGCCTACGCCGACATGACTGGCGCCCTGGCCCAGGTGTACGACGACCACCGCTGGGTCTGTGAGCGTTTCGCCGGTACGAAAGGCCCTAGCCTTCGCACCGACCGGCTTTGCGGCGACAACGCCGCCGTTCAGATGATCGACCGTTTCAAGGCCCGCCGCCTGGATATGCTGGGCTGAGCCTGCGGGCGCCCTTGAACCCCGCGGCTCATGTGCCGTGGTTGCCTGTTTTCCGTTTTTTTCCGTCTTCCCGAAAGCGCCCGACATGTCCTCCAAACGCATCGCCGTCATTGGCCTGAGCACCCGATACGCGGGTGGCGTCGAAACCCCTGACCAGCTGTGGTCCAACCTGATGGGCGGCGTCGATCCGATCACCGATTTCCCGCACGGCCGCTGGGACAAGGGCTACCTCAACCCCGACCACGACGTGAAGGGGCGCAGCTACATCTACGCCGGTGGCTACCTCGACAACGTGGACAGCTTCGACGCCGAGTTCTTCGGCATCTCGCCGCGCGAGGCCCAGCAGATCGACCCGCAGCAGCGCCTGTTGCTGGAGCTGGCCTGGGAGGCGCTGGAAAACGCCCACATCGTTCCCGAGAAGGTCGCAGGCAGCGCCACCGGCGTGTTCGTGGGCCTGTCCAGTCGCGACTACGGCGACTTCTTCGATGACGTGGGCATCGACGCCTACACCAACCTCGGCCTGTCGCTGAGCATCGCGTCCAACCGCGTGTCCTACATCCTCGACCTCAAGGGCCCCAGCCTCACCGTCGACACCGCCTGCTCCTCGGGCATGGTGGCGCTGCACCAGGCGGTGGAAAGCCTGCAACGCGGCGAGTGCAGCATGGCGCTGGTCGGCGCGGCCAACCTGGTCTTGTCGCCCAAGGCCTTCATCGGTTTCTCCAAAGCCTCGATGCTCTCGCCCCAGGGCCGCTGCACCACCTTTGATGCCAACGGCGCGGGCTATGTGCGCGCTGAAGGCGGCGGCATGCTGGTGCTCAAAGACCTGGAGGCCGCCGAGCGCGACGGCGACGACATCCTGGGCGTGATCATCGGCAGCGGCATCAACGCCGACGGCCGCACCATGGGCATCGCACTGCCCAGCGCCGACGCGCAGGCCACGCTGCTGGAGCGCGTCTACAGCGAAGCGGGCGTCACACCCGACCAGGTGTATTACGTCGAAGCGCACGGCACCGGCACCGCCGTGGGCGACCCGATCGAGTGCTCGGCGATTG